>NZ_JBYSZY010000024.1:0-87613 GCF_058787635.1 Variovorax sp. FW305-3-2-15-B-LB1
AGGGTAGGGTTTTACGTGGGTCAGTCTTAGACGGAAATTACTGCGTTAGCTGGGTCAGTTTTCGGCGGCAATCAACAGGGCGCGTCCTCGCCGTGTTGAAGCCGCATATTTTCTTTGACGATCAATCGGGCCACCTCCAATCGGCGAGCACGGTGGTGCCCTCTGTGCACATCCCGTTCGGAGTCACCAATCAGGAAAAGGCACCGAGCCCGTTGTCGGGTGCGGATTGAAGCTGCGGTGATCCCGCTCGCAGCGCGGGCGGCGGGGCCGTGTGGAGATCGACACGTGTGGGCTGCACCTGTCCTGCGTTTGTTGTCACGAAACTGCGGCAGTCCAGTGCTTGTTGTCCGGCTGTCCTCAGTTTTTCGTCAAGCCGTCAGCGACTTTTTCGTCGCGCCACTGGGGCTGAGCGTGCTTCCGGCGTCAGGACGCGTCCGCGCGTGTCTCGCATTTTTTGTCTGAATTTTCGCGCCAGTCTTGTGTTTTTGGTCCACTTGGAAGCACTTTATCGCTCAAAGTGTTAGCGGAATATTGTCCGCGCAGGGTCGAGGACTGCCCAGGTTCTCAGATTCGCCGCGGCAAGCGTTCCGTCCGCACACAAGTCATTTTACATAATGCACATTGTGTTTTCTTCAGATGGACCATCCCAACTGTATTCAGCCCATCCGACCGCTCACCACTTCCCATCCTTCGGCACCGCCTTCACCCCATTCGCCTTCGCATCCCCAGCCGCCTTGATCAGCTCCGCAGACTCAGCCCGATTAGCCTTCACTGCAAAGTCGACCGCAGTCATGCCAAGCTGGTTCTTCATCGCCGTGTCCGCGCCTTCGGCCAGCAGCAGCTTCACGGCGTCGTTCGATCCGTACATTGCGGCCATCATCAGCGGCGTGGTGCCGTTGGGCGACTGGGCGTCGATGAAGGCGTGGTTCTCGAGCAGCAGCTTCATGATCGACAGTTGCCCGCTGCTCGCCGCGTAATGCAGCGGTGCCCAGCCGGTCTTGTTGACGGCAGCGTCGCGCTTGAGCAGTTGCACCACCAGGTCCTGCTGGCCCTTGATCGATGCCAGCATGAGCGGCGTTTCGTCCTTGGCGTTGGCCAGGTCGACGTTGAGCTGCGGCGACTCCATCAGCACCTGGATGACCTTCGGCGACGGCTCGCGCAGCGCGAGCATCAAGCCGGTCTGGCCGTGTTCGTCACGCGTGTTCGGGTCGAAACCGCGGTTCAGCAGGGTGCGCACACCGCTGGCGTTGTCGCCGCGCACGGCGCGGAAAAAGTCTTCGAACGAACCGGCATGCGCTGCAAAAGATGCAGCCATGACAACAAGATATACCGACTTCTTAAAGAAGTTTTTCATGATTTGACTTCCCTGAACAATGTTTCGAAGTTGTCGCTTGTCGCCTTGGCGATGTCCTCTACGGGCATTTGTCGCAGTTCGGCGATCTGTTGCGCCACGAAGGGCACATACGACGGATTGTTGGTCTTGCCGCGGTACGGCACGGGCGCGAGGTACGGGCTGTCCGTCTCGATCAGCATGCGGTCCAGCGGCACGAAGGCCGCCACGTCGCGCAGGTCCTGGGCTTTCTTGAAGGTCAGGATGCCCGAAAAGGAGATGTAGAAACCCAGGTCGAGCGCGGCGCGCGCCACCTCGGCGGTTTCGGTGAAGCAATGGAACACGCCGCCGGCCGCCCTGCCCGCGCCGTCCTCGCCTTCCTCCTTGAGGATGGCCAGCGTGTCGGCCGAGGCGTCACGCGTGTGGATGATGAGCGGCTTGCGGGTCTGCTGCGCGGCGCGGATGTGCACGCGGAAGCGGTCGCGCTGCCACTCCATATCGGCGATGCTGCGGCCGCCCTTGCGTTCTTCCATCTGGTAGTAGTCGAGGCCGGTTTCGCCGATGGCTACGACACGCGGGCGCGCCGACAGGCGCACCAGGTCTTCCACGGTGGGCTCGGCGATGTCCTCGTTGTCGGGGTGCACGCCCACGCTGGCCCAGAAGTTGTCGTAGCTGGCGGCCAGGGCCTGCACGTCATCGAATTCCTCGAGCTTGGTGCAGATGCACAGCGCCCGGTCGACCTTGGCGGCGGCCATGGCGGCGCGGATCTGGGGCATCTGGTCCGCGAATTCGGGAAAGGTCAGGTGGCAGTGGGAGTCGGTGAACATCGGAAAGGATGAAGTGCGGCGCGCCTGTGGGAGATCGCGCCGTGTCCGGAGTTCCGCGTCACGGGGACGGCGGCGGAGAAAGAACTCAGATGGTCTGGGTCGGGCGGTCGGAGGCCATGGAGCCACCGAGCGCGGCTTCGATGCGCGCCTTCAGCTGGCGCGACTTCTCGTCCGAGGGAAAGCGCACACCGACGCCCGGCGCCCGGTTGCCGGCGGCGCGGGCCGGCGTGATCCAGGCGACCTTGCCAGCCACCGGATAGCGCTGCGGGTCTTCGGGCAGCGTGAGCAGCACGTAGACGTCGTCGCCCAGCCGGTATTCGCGCGTGGTTGGAATGAAGATGCCGCCCTCGGCAAACAGCGGGATGTAGGCCGCGTAGAGCGCGCCCTTTTCCTTGATGGCGAGCTGGATGACGCTCGGCCGGGCGGGCGTGGCAGACAAAGCGGCAGCGGCGGGAGCGACAGGTTGGTTCATGGGCGGCGAGCGGCAGAGTTTAGGGTGCTTCGCGCCTCGCTCACAAGCGCTTCGAGCATGAGGCCGGCGTTGAACGGGTGCTCGGCGGTCCGCGCGGCGGCGGCGAGCGACTTCGACCAGCGCGCCAGCGCCAGCTTGTGCGGGGCCGGTGGCAGGTCGGCCGCATCAAAGAATCGGGGTTCGGCGCCGTGGCCCACGGCCATCAGGTCGTGGCAGAGCTTTTGCAGCGAGACAACGGCCTGGGCCGGCGCCTGGTCGGCCAGCGCGCCCACGTCGCCGCGCAACACGGCCTTGGGCAGCAGCGACCACGCCTTGGGCGACTGGCCCGAGCGCGCCAGCCGCAGCGCATCGCTGGGCCGTCCGCCCGCGGCACGCAGCAGTTGCGCGGCATCGGCGGCGGGCACGTCCTGCGCCGCCAGCCAGGCCTCGGCCTCGGCGGTTTCGGGCCAGGGCAGCGTGAAGCCCAGGCAGCGGCTGCGGATGGTCGGCAGCAGCTGCCACGCGGCTTCGCTGGCGAGCACGAAGCGCACGTCGCCGACGGGTTCCTCGAGCGTCTTGAGCAGCGCGTTGGCGGTGATGGTGTTCATGCGCTCGGCCGGATACACGAGCACGACCTTGCCGCGACCGCGCGCGCTGGTGCGCTGCGCAAAGCCGACCGCATCGCGCATGGCTTCGACGCGGATCTCGCGGCTGGCCTTGCGCTTCTTGTCGTCGATGTCGGACTGCGCCTTTTCGTCAAGCGGCCAGCCCAGTTCCTGCATCGCGACCTCGGGCATCAGCACGCACAGATCGGCGTGGGTGCGGACCTCGATGGCGTGGCAGCTCGCGCAGTGGCCGCAGGCGGCACCGCCCTCCTCCACCGGCTGTTCGCACAACCAGGCGGCGGCGAGCGCCAGGGCGAGTTCGTACTGGCCGATGCCCGACGGGCCTTGCAGCAGCCAGGCATGGCCGCGCTGGCGCAGCAGCTCGGCCAAGGGCTGGCGCAGCCACGGGGTCAGCGTGTTCACCGGCTCGCTCATTGGGCCGCTCCCTGCACCGGCGACAGCACGCCACGCGCCACCAGCGCCGTGTCGATCTGTTGCCAGACCTGGTCGCGGGCCTGGCTCGCATCGATGCGTACGAAGCGCGACGCATCGGCGGCGGCGCGGTCTGCATAGCCCTGCGCCACGCGGCGGAAGAACTCGACGGGCTGGGCCTCGAACTTGTCGGGCACGCGCGCACCGGCCAGGCGCTGGGCGGCGATCTCGGGGGCGAGGTCGAACCACACGGTCACTTGGGGCTGCAGCAGTTGCGAAGCCGGCACACCGGCCCGGCCCGCCTGCACCCACTGTTCGAGGGTCGCCAGCACGGCGGTGTCGAAGCCGCGTCCCGCGCCCTGGTAGGCAAAGGTGGCGTCGGTGAAACGGTCGCACAGCACGACCTCGCCGCGCGCCAGCGCCGGTTCGATGACCTGCGCGATGTGGTCGCAGCGCGCCGCGAACACCAGCAGCGATTCGGTCAGCGGGTTCATCGGCTGCTCGAGCACCAGCCCGCGCAGCGTCTCGGCCAGCGGCGTACCGCCGGGTTCGCGCGTGCGCACCACGGTGCGGCCCTGCGCCTTGAAGCGGGCTTCCAGCGCGTCGAGGTGGCTGGACTTGCCCGCGCCGTCGATGCCTTCCAGCGTCAGAAACAGACCGCCATTGCTGATCGAACTCATTGGGTCGCCTTGGGTTGGGAGCTGCTGCCACCGCCTCGCTGGTAGCGGTTGACCGCGCGGTTGTGGTCGTCGAGCGAGCTGCTGAACTGGCTCGTGCCATCGCCGCGCGAGACGAAGTACAGCGACTTGCTCTGCGCCGGCTGCACGGCCGCCAGCAGCGCGGCCTTGCCGGGCATGGCGATCGGCGTGGGCGGCAGGCCGCCGCGGGTGTAGGTGTTCCAGGGCGTGTCGGTCTGCAGGTCGCGCTTGCGCAGGTTGCCGTCGAAGGCGGTGCCCATGCCGTAGATCACGGTCGGGTCGGTCTGCAGCGGCATGCCGATGCGCAGCCGGTTGGTGAAGACGGCGGCAATCTCCGCGCGGTCGTTGGCCTTGCCTGTCTCCTTTTCGACAATGCTGGCCAGAATAAGCGCCTCGTCGGCCGATTTGAGCGGCAGATCGGCCGCGCGCGCTGCCCAGGCGGCCTCGAGCTTCTTGTCCATGGCCCGCATGGCGCGCTGCAGCAGCGCGATGTCGGTCGAGCCCTTCGAGTAGGTGTACGTGTCCGGGAAGAAGCGGCCTTCGGGGTGCAGGCCCGGCTTGCCCAGCGCGGCCATCAACGCGTCTTCGCTCATGCCCACGCTTTCGGGCTTGAGCTGCTCGGACTTGGCGAGCGCGGCGCGCACCTGGCGGATGTTCCAGCCTTCGACCAGCACCACGCTGCGCGTGGCTTCCTCGCCGCGCACCAGGACGTTGAGCAGCAGTTTGGGCGTGACACCGCGTTCCAGTTCGTAACTGCCGGCGCGCATCTGGCGGTCTTGCCCCGAGACGCGGAACCACAGGTACAGCAGCTGAGGCTGCACGTCGACACCGGTGTCGGCCACGGCCTGCGCGATGCCGCGCGGCGTGGTGCCGGGCTCCACCGACAGGTCGACGCTGGGCGTCGGCAACTTGAGCGGCTGGTGCACCCACCAGAGACCGGCGCCGCCGAGCGCCAGGACGGCCAGGGCCACGAGCAGGAAGAGCGTGAGGAAGAAGCTGCGCACGAATCCGAGGAAAAGACGGAGGAAGAAAAAGGGCTGGCAAGCAGATGGACACCGACCCGCGGGAACGGCCGGCCCCGTCGCTGCGACGGGGAATCCCTGCCGCCCCGAAGGAACAGGCACGGCCATGATAATTCAGCGATGACCACAGTCGTTCTCAACGGGGTGAGCACCCTTCCCCACCTCGGCGTGATCCGCGCCGAAGGCCCCGATGCCGCCAGCTTCCTGCACGGCCAGCTCACGCAGGATTTCTCGCTGCTCGGCGCCACCGAAGCCCGCCTGGCGGCGCTTTGCACGGCCAAGGGCCGCGTGATCGCCAGCTTCATCGGCATCCGCCCGCAGCCCGAACTCATCCTGCTGGTGTGCAGCCGCGACATCCTGGCGGCCACGCTCAAGCGCCTGTCGATGTACGTGCTGCGCGCCAAGGTCAAGCTGACCGACGCCACCGAGCAGTTCGCGCTGCACGGCGTGGCCGGCACCGCCCTGACCGCCAACGGCCTGGACGCGGCCTTGCCGCCCGGTCGCCGCACGGCCATCGGTGAAGACATCAGCGTGGTGTCGCTGTACCCGGCCGACGGCGTGCCGCGCGCGCTGTGGATCGCGCCGGCCGACCAGAAGGCGCCCGTGGGCCCCACGCTCGACGCCGCCCTGTGGCCCTGGAGCGAGGTGCGCAGCGGCATCGTCACGCTCACCACGCCGGTGATCGAGGCCTTCGTGCCGCAGATGATCAATTACGAGTCGGTGGGCGGCGTGAACTTCAAGAAGGGCTGCTACCCCGGCCAGGAAATCGTGGCGCGCAGCCAGTTCCGCGGCACGCTCAAGCGCCGCACCTACCTCGCGCAGACCGACGCGCCGCTGGCCGCGGGCCAGGAGGTGTTCGCAGCCAACGACGCCGAACAGCCCGTGGGCACGGTGGCGCAGGCCGCGCCCGCGCCCGACGGCGGCTGGTCGGCGCTCATCTCCATCCAGATCGCCGCGCTCGAGGCCGGCGGCCTGCACGCGGGGGCGCCCGGCGGGCCGGCGCTGTCGGTCGAGCCGCTGCCCTATCCGCTGCTCGAAGACATCTGATTTCCCCTGCGTCCCTGCCTTCTTTCCGGGGGCGCTTGGCGCTGTCTCACCGACAGCGCCATTTTTTTTGCGCGACGCTTAACCCCGTTCGCGAGGCCCCGCCGTAGAAGCCTGCATCGATCCACTCCTGGCAAGGAAGCCACCATGATGCAGCGCAGACTTCTCCTCACCACCGTCCTGGCCCTGACCGCGCTGTCGGCGGGGGCGGAAAGCCCGATGCGGCCGTACCCCTCCGGTGCCAGCCGCATCGGCGGCCTGATGAACATCAGCATCGTCGACCGCACGAGCGGCGCCGAACTGCCGATCTACCGCCACCGCGGCGAGTACTGGGTGGCCGGCCGCCCCGGCGCGCGCTATGCGATCCGGGCGCGCAACGCGATGGGCGAACGCATCATGGCCGTGATGTCGGTGGACGGCGTCAACGTCGTCACCGGCGAAACCGCCGGCGTCGGCCAGAACGGCTACGTGTTCGGCCCGCGCGAGCGCAGCGACATCGCGGGCTGGCGCAAGAGCGATTCGCAGATCGCGGCCTTCGAATTCGCCGCCGCCGGCAACTCCTACGCGAGCCGCACCGGCCGCCCCGACGACGTGGGCGTGATCGGCGTCGCGATGTTCCGCGAACGCCGGCCGGAACCGCCGCCGCCGGTCGTGACGCCGTATCCGTCGCGTGACGAGTACAGCGGCGGCAACAGCAGCCGCGAACGGCGCAGCGAGGCGCCGCCGGCACCGTCGTCGATGGGCGATGCGCGCGCCAAGGCGGCCCCACCCGCAGGCAGCGCCGGCAATGCCGACATGGCCGCCGAGTCGTCGGCCGGCGCCATGGCCCGCCAGTCCGCGCCCAGCCCGAGCCTGGGCACGGCCCACGGACGGCGCGAGACCTCCTACGTCGGCAAGACGACCTTCGAGCGCGCCAGCTCGCAGCCCGACGAGGTGATCCGCATCCGCTACGACAGCCGCGAGAACCTGGTCGCCGCGGGCGTCATTCCGGTGCCGCAGCGCTGGCCGCGTCCGTCGGGCCCCTCGCCGTTCCCGGGCTCGGACCCCGGCTACGTGCCGGACCCGCCGGCCCGCTACTGATCGGGAGTGCTCAGCGCAGCGCGCGCCGCATCTCGATGTGCGCAATGCCGGCTTCCTCGAAAGGCTGGCCGTGCACCGCGTAGCCCAGCCGCGCATAGAAGCGCTCGGCGCTGCGCTGCGCGTTGAGCGCCACCTCGCGGTCGCCGCGCGCGCGGGCCGCCTCTTCGAGCGCCTGCACCACGGCCGCGCCGTGGCCGCCGCTGCGCAAGGTGCGGTGCACCGCCATGCGGCCGATGTGCGAGACGCCGTCCTCGGCGGGCAGCAGCCGGCCGGTGCCGATGACCTGGCCGAGCCGGTTGCGCGCCACCGCGTGCAGCACGACGGCGTCGTGCGCGTCCCACTCCAGCTCCTTGGGAATGTTCTGTTCCTCGATGAACACGGCGCGGCGCAGCGCGCTCGCGCCTTCGCCGAGCGTGGCCCAGTCGCCGGTCTCGACGGTGCGCATCGGCTCGCCGGCCTCGAAGGCCGTCAGCGTCTCGCGCAGGGCCGCGGGCACCGGCTTCGAGGTCTGCGTGGCCGGGTCGGCGAACACGTAGACGAGCTCGCAGCCCACCAGGAACTCGTCCTGGCGGAACAGGCCGCCCTGGAAAATGATCGACGAGTTGCCGATGCGCGCGCACTTCATGCCCACGTCGATCACGTCGTCCATGCGGGCCGAGGCGCGGAAGTCGATGGTCGCCTTGCGCACGTACAGGTCGCCGCCCAGCGAATGCATCGCCTCTTCGTACGGCAGCGCCATCGCGCGCCAGTAGTCGGCAATGGCGGTGTCGAAGTACATCAGGTAGTGCGCGTTGAAGACGATCTTCTGCATGTCCACCTCGGCCCAGCGCACGCGCAGGCGGTGGAAGTAATGGAAGTCCTCGCGGCGGACCGGGGTGTTGTTGTTCTCGCTCATGGGTTCAATGCCTCTTTCAGTGCGCGGGCCGCGTCGTTCTGCGCCTGCAGCGCTTCGGGAATCGCGCGGCCCATCTTGATGAATTCGTGGATCACGCCACGGTAGATTTCCAGGTCGACCGCCACGCCCGCGGCGCGCAGCTTGTCGGCGTAGGCGATGCCTTCGTCCACCACCGGGTCGGCCTCGGCCAGCCCGATCCAGGCCGGCGCCACGTCGTCGACGTCGTCGGCCAGCAGGGGCGCGAAACGCCAGTCGTCGCGGTCGGCGGGCGTGTTCACGTACTGGGCGAAGAAGAAGTCGATCATGGCCTTGGTCAGCAGCGGGCCGTCCACATGGCGTCGGTGCGACTCGGTGTCCTGGTGCGCGGCCATGCCGGGGTAGATGAGCAGCTGCAGCGCCAGCGGCAGGCCGGCATCGCGCGCCAGGATGGCGCACACGGCCGCCAGCGTGCCGCCTGCGCTGTCGCCGCCCACCGCCAGGCGCGTGCCGTCGAGGCCGAGGCTCGCGCCCTGCGTGGCGATGAACTGGAACGCGTCCCAGGCATCGTTCGATGCGGTCGGAAACTTGTGCGCGGGCGCGAGCCGGTAGTCGACCGACACCACCGCGCAGCCGCTCTTGAGGCTGAGCACGCGGCACAGCGTGTCGTGCGTGCGGATGTTGCCGACCGTGAAGCCGCCGCCGTGGAAGTACACCAGCACCGGCAGCGCCTCGGTCGACGGCGCATACAGCCGCGCGGGCATGGCGTGGCCGTCGCGCGCGGCGATGTGGAAGTCTTCGATGCGCGCCAGTTCGGGCTTGGGCACCTCGAGCACGCCCGCGCCTTTTTCGTACGAGGCCTTGGCTTCGTCGGGCGTGAGCTGGTCGAGCGGCGGATGGCCCGCGCGCGCCATGCGCTCGACCACGCCGGCCATCTTCGGGGTGAGTGCGGGTTGCGCGAGGCGGTTCGCTGTCGTGGTCGTGCTCACTTGAAGGACACCACCACCGGTTGCATGCGCGACAGCCCTTCGTAGCTCACCACCACCGTCTGCCCGGCCTTGGGCGGCAGCAGCGGCGAGAACGAGCCCAGGCTGATCAGATCGCCCGGCTTCAGCGTGATGCCTTCCTTGGCCAGCGCGCCGGCCAGCCACACCACCGCGTTGAGCGGGTGCTCGAGGATGTCCGATCCCTTGCCGGTCGCCAGCTCCTTGCCCTGCCCGTCCTTCATGACCACGCGCATGTCGCGCAGGCTTTCGAGCATCCAGGACTGGCCGTCGGCCGTGGTCGGCACGTCGACCGGCAGCCCGCGCACGCCGAGCCGCGCACCGACGTTGATCGCGGCCACGCCCGGGCCGTTGAGCTTCGACGGCGTCTGCACCGCGAGGTCGGGCAGCTCGATGAAGGGAATGAGCTGGTCGATGTTGGCCAGCACCTCGGCCGGCGTCTTCGCCTTGTGGATGTCGGCGCTCTTCACGCGCACCAGCATGTCGGCTTCGAACAGCGGCCGCGCGCCGAAGGCCGCATCGACCACCGCGCCGGTGTCGAGCAGCATGCGCTGGTAGAGCACGCCCCACACGGGCTGGTCGTAGTTGAAGCGCTTTTGCACCGCGGGGTTGGTCAGGCCCGCCTTGTAGCCGACCACGTCACCGAGGTTGCGCGCATGCAGCACGTTGAGCTTGGCGCGCGTGCAGGCCGCGTCGGCCTCGCTGAGGTTCTCGATGTCGGCGGCGGGCGTGCGCGCCGCCTGCGCGGCGGCGAAGTCGGCCACCTGGGTGTCGCTGAGGCAGGCGGCCTGGACCGAGGCGGCCAGCAGCGCTGAGCCCAGTGCGACAGACGCAAGGGTTTTGTTGGTGGGCAAGAATGTCCCCTCTTGTTAGATTCGAACGGTCAGCAATCGTACTGCCCTCGGGCGTTCCCCCTCATGGCCCTCATCCAATACCTCACCCAGATCCAGTTCGAATTCGGCGCCATCAAGCTCCTGTCGAGCGAGTGCGCGCGCATCGGCATCAACCGCCCCCTGATCGTCACCGACGCCGGCGTGCGCGCGGCCGGCGTGCTGCAGAAGGCGCTCGACGCCATCGCCGATCTCGAGGTCTCGGTGTTCGATCAGACGCCCTCCAACCCGACCGAAGCCGCGGTGCGCGCCGCCGTCGAGCTGTACCGCAGCGGCCGCTGTGACGGCCTCATCGCCGTGGGCGGCGGCTCGGCCATCGACTGCGCCAAGGGCGTGGCCATCGCGGCCACGCACGACGGCCCGCTCAAGACCTACGCCACCATCGAAGGCGGCTCGCCCAAGATCACCGAGCGCGCGGTGCCGCTCATTGCCGTGCCCACCACCAGCGGCACCGGCAGCGAGGTGGCGCGCGGCGCCATCGTCATCGTCGACGACCACCGCAAGCTGGGCTTTCACAGCTGGTTCCTCATGCCCAAGGCCGCCATCTGCGACCCCGAACTCACGCTCGGCCTGCCGCCCCGGCTCACGGCCGCCACCGGCATGGACGCCATTGCGCACTGCATGGAAACCTTCATGTCGGCCGCCTTCAACCCGCCGGCCGACGGCATCGGCCTCGACGGCCTGGAGCGTGCCTGGGGCCACATCGAACGCGCCACCAAGGACGGCAGCGACCGCGAGGCGCGCCTGAACCTCATGAGCGCGTCGATGCAGGGCGCCATGGCCTTCCAGAAGGGCCTGGGCTGCGTGCACTCGCTGAGCCACAGCCTGGGCGGCGTCGATCCGCGCCTGCACCACGGCACGCTCAACGCCCTCTTCCTGCCGGCGGTGATCCACTTCAATTCGGGCGCCGAGTCGGTGCAGAAGGAACAGCGCCTGCAGCGCATGGCGCAGGCCATGCACCTGGACTCGGCCGGCGACCTCGGCCACGCGATCCGCGACATGAACGCGCGCCTGGGCCTGCCCAAGGGCCTGGCCGAAGTGGGCGTGACGCCCGCGATGTTCGAACAGATCATCGACGGCGCCATGGCCGACCACTGCCACAAGACCAACCCGCGGCTGGCCACGCGCGACGACTACAAGGCGATGCTCGAAGCGTCGATGTAAAACCTTTGCGTCACTCCTGCTGCGCAGGCGTGCATTCGCTTTCACAAAAGGCCGTTTCGACGGCCTTTTGCATGTGGCGCGTCATGGATGTGACACGCGGCGTTTTCATACTGGCTTGGCCCCATCTGCAGAGGCTTCGCATCCGTGAAAGCCCGAGGGGTCAGGGAAGTGTCGAATGCCGCGTACCGTCCAAGTCCATACCGTCCTGAGCGCCGAGCAGCTCAAGTTCCGCGCGATGCGGGGACACGAAGGACTCTCGCAACTCTTCGAGTTCGAGGTCGACATGGTCAGCACCAGCTTCAACCTCGACCTGAAGCGCCTGCTCGGCACCTCGCTCACGCTGGCCATTGCCGACGACGGCACAACGCGCTACCTCAACGGCACCGTGGTGCGCTTCGAGCTCGTCGGGCGCGCCAACGAGACCGGCCGCCACTACATCTACCGCGCGCTCGTGCAGCCGTGGCTGTGGTACCTCACGCGCACCACCGACTGCCGCATCTTCCAGAACCAGAGCGTGCCCGAGGTGCTCGATGCGGTGCTGGGCAAGTACGGCTTCCAGTTCGAGAAGCGCCTCACGGGCAGCTACCGTCCGTGGGAGTACTGCGTGCAGTACCAGGAGAGCGACTTCGCCTTCGTGAGCCGCCTCATGGAGCACGAAGGCATCGCCTACCACTTCGAGCACGGCAACGGCTCGCACCTGCTGGTGCTGGCGGACGACACGGGCGGCTACCACCCGCTGCCGGGCCACGCGCGCATTCCCTACCGCCCGCGCGACCGCGTGGTGAATGCGCTGGAGCCCTGCATCGACCGCTGGCGCGTGGCCGAGCAGATCACCTCGGGCCGCGTGATGCTCGACGACTTCGACTTCAGGAAGTCGCGCGCCTCGCTGCAAAGCGTGCAGCAGGACCCCAAGGGCCACGACCACGCGACCTACGAAGTCTATGAATGGCTCGGTGGCTACAGCGAGCACCAGCAAGGCGACGCCTACGCGAAGATCCGCCTGCAGGAGCTGCAGTGCGCGCACGAGCTGGCCTCGGGCCACACCAACGTGGTGGGCATGGCGCCGGGCCACCTGTTCGAGATGACGCACTGCCCGCGCGAGGCCGACAACCGCGAGTACCTCGTCACCGGAACGCGCTACGACCTGCGCGAGCCCGAATACTCGACCGGCGGCAGCAGCGAATCGGCGTGCGAGTTCGACTTCACCGTGCTGCCCTCGGCCGTGCCCTACCGACCCGCGCGCACCACGCCGCGCCCGCGCACCAATGGCCCGCAGACCGCCACCGTGGTCGGCCCCGAAGAGATCTGGACCGACCGCTTCGGCCGCGTGAAGCTGCAGTTCCGCTGGGACCGCTACGGCCAGTCGGACGAGAACAGCTCGTGCTGGGTGCGCGTGTCGAGCAACTGGGCCGGCGCCAACTACGGCACCATGCACATGCCGCGCGTGGGCCAGGAAGTGATCGTCGATTTCATCGGCGGCCAGCCCGACCGCCCCATCATCACCGGCCGCGTCTACAACAGCGACCAGATGCCGCCGTGGGAGCTGCCCGCCAACGCCACGGCCAGCGGCATCCTCACGCGCTCCAGCACCGGCGGCGCGGCCAACCAGGCCAACATGCTGCGCTTCGAGGACCGCGCGGGCGCCGAGCAGATCCTGCTGCACGCCGAGCGCAACCTCGACGTCGAAGTGGAAGCCGACGAGACCCACACCACCGACGGCACCCGCACCACCCTCATCAAGGGCCACGAGTCGGCCACCTACCAGGACGGCGAGACGCGCGACATCACCGCCGGCGCGACAGAAACCATCACCGGCGGCGACACGCGCGACGTGACGGGCGGCTTCAGCGAAACCGTGAGCGGCGGCGTGACGCAGCGCATCACGGGCGGCAAGACGCGCACGCTCAGCGGCGGACTGAACGACACCATCTCCGGCGGCGTGACGCTCGCCATCAGCGGCGGCTTCAACGGCACCATCGACGGGCAGGAAATCCGCTTCGTGAGCGCGGGCCGCAACGACACCATCAACACGTCGAACACCGTGCATGTGAACGGCCCGTCGAACACCACGGTGACCGGACCCACGGTCCACACCTCGCCGGACGTGACCTTCAACACCACGAACCACATCCACAACACGACGCAGCACGTGATCAACACGAACGTCTACAACACGACGTCCAACACCTACAAGAACATCACGAACGACTACACGAACAACTCGAAGACCTACGTCAACAACTACGCCAAGAGCAACGACTGGCGCTGGTATCGCGCGGGCGGCGTGGGGGCGCGTTTCTCGGCGGTCGGGCTGGCGCTCGACCTGTGGGGGCTGCGCCAGCAGAACTACATCCTCAACTCGCAGTTCTCGGGCATCCGGCTCGACGTGGCGGTGTTCCGCTCGCAGAACTCGGCGACCGAGATCGAGGGGAAGATGCTCAAAGTCGCGAACATCGGCATGAAGATCGCCAGCGGCGGCCTGGCCTTCGCCGCCAAGGCGATGACCGTCAAGGTCTGAGCCGATCGCCCCATCGATGGCCATCTGGGAACAGGTCCTCTGGAGCGTCTTCGCCGTGATGATGGGCGGGGCGCTGCTGGCCGGCGTCGCGGTGGTCGTCACCGCCACGCGCGAGCAGCGCAGGTACACGCAGGAGCGGCGCATCGGCGAACGCTTGGGCCTTGCCGGCGTGGCCACGCATGGCGTGGTGGCGCAGGTGCGACGCTCCGAACACCAGCTCACCAGCCCGGGCAGCCACGGCCAGTGCATGGTCGCGCTCGAATTCACGCTGCAGATGCCGCCGTCGTCCCCGGTGCCGAGCGTGGTGCTGCGCACGCTGGTCGACGAACTGCTGCTGCCCCGCCTCGCGGTGCCGGGCGCGACGCTGCATCTGGTCCAGGACCCGGCGCACCCCGATGTGGTGGCGGTCGACCGGCGGCGCACGCCGCTCGAAGTGGCACCCGCACGGAGCTGACCCCCATTGAAAACCGTCAAGCCGCTGCGGCTGAGCGTCATCACGCGCCCCTTCCTGCGAGGCCGCCAGCAACGCCTGGGTGTCACGCTGATGGGCATGGTGTCGATGGACGCCGCGCCCGTGCTGCTGCCCGAGCCGGAGTTCTGGAAGATCGCTGCCGAAGAGCTCGGCCCCACGGGCGCCATCGACCTGGGCATTCCCAAACCCCACGCCGAGTTCCTGGCCACGGGCCACGCTTATACGCACCATCAGGACGACAAGACCGATTGCGCCGTCGCGATGCGCGTGGGTGAGCTTTCGCGCCAGCTGCTGGTGTTCGGCGACCGTTTCTGGCTCGACGGCCGTTCCACCGCGCCGCAGCCCTTCGAATCGATGCGGCTCGACGCCACGCGCGCCTACGGCGGCCCCGGCTTTGCCGAGAACCCGCAGGGCATCGGCCACGCGCACGAGACCGTCAACGGCCTGCAGGTGCAGCGCCTGCCGAACATCGAAGACCCGCAGCAGCGCATCGACCGCCCCGAGCGCGAGACCGAGCCCGCCGGCTGCGGCCCGATCGAGCTGACCCGGCCCAGCCGCATGCGACTGATCGGCCGGCAGTACGACGGCCACTGGCGCGAGCACCTGTTCCCCGGTTTTTCGGAGGACATGGACTGGCGCTTCTTCAACGCCGCGCCGCCGCAGCAACGCTGGCCCGCGCGCGACCACATCCCCGGCGGCACGCCCTTCGAGATCTGGCACATGCACCCCACGCAGCCGGTGCAGCGCGGGCGTTTGCCCGACTGGCGTGCGCGCGCCTTCATCGCGCGCCGAAGCGGGCGCAGCCGTGAACCCGAGCAATTCGACGAAGTGCCGATGCGCCTCACCACGGCGTGGTTCTTTCCGCACCGCGGCCAGGTCGCGCTGATCCACCACGGCGAGATCGACATCGTGGAAGACGACGCCGACGACGTGACCCATGTGATGCCGGCCATCGAAGCCGCGGGCGATGCACCGCGCCCGCTGGCGCACTACTTTGCCCTCCTCCAGCGCCGCTGCGATCCCGAGACCGGCGCACTGCATGCGGCCCGCGACGACGAACTGCTGCCCGCGCAGGTCATCGGCCCCTGGCTCGACACGCTGGACGACGGCGAAGAATCCGCGCTCGTGCGCAACATGCGCGAACGCGGCGACCGGCTGCGCGCGGACCTGATGCAGCAGGCGCGCGAAGCCGGCCACGATCCGCGCCTGCTGCGCGAACGGCCGCTGCCCGAGCCCTTCCGCAAGGCGCCGACGCTCGCCGAACTGCCCGAGTTCGTCGAGCGCACGCGGCGCTTCACGCAGGACCAGCGCCAGGCGCTCGAAGAGGGCCGGCGCGAGCTCGAGCGCGCAGGTCAGCGCAATGCGGCCGACTCGCGCCAGGTCGGTTTCGACTCGGCAGAGCTGGTCGCGGGCATCGACCGCGCCACGACCAAGGGCCCGCCCGCCTTCGATGCGCAGACCGTGCTGCAGGGCATGTTCGGCATCGCCGCCGCCACGGGCACGTCCGCGCTGCCGCCCGCGCAGCAGCGGGCCTTCGCGGAGGTGGTCGAGAAAGGCCAACGCGGGCTGATCGACATGTACCGGGTGGGCGCGCAGCACCAGTCGCCCGCCGACGTGCTCGAAGGCGAACGCGCCGCCGAGGCGCGCCAGCGCGTACAGGACGCGATGGCCACCACGCGTGACCTGTCGGAGATGGACCTGACGGGCGCGGACCTGTCGGGCATGGACCTGCGCGGCGCGCGCCTGCACCGCACGCTGCTCGAACACGCGAACCTCGAAGGCGCCCGGCTCGACGGCGCGGATGCCACCGAGGCCGTGCTCGTGCGTGCGCGCCTCACGCGGGCCTCGCTCGCGGGCTGCGTGCTGCACCGCGCGAACCTCAGCCTGGCGCACTGCGTCCACTCCGTGCTCACCGGCGCGCAGCTGCACCACACCACGCTCGAGCAGACGCACTTCGACCACTGCGATTTCTCGCAAGCCTCGCTGGAGCACCTGACCGTGCTCGGCCTGCAGGTCGAACACTGCCGCTTCGATGCCGCGCGCCTTTCCTACGTGACCTTCCTCGAACAGACCCGCCTGCAGGACTGCAGCTTTCGCAACGCCGTGCTCCACAAGGTCGGCCTGATCTCGTGCATCGCCGAGCGGCTCGACTTCAGCGAGGCCAGGCTCGAAGCCTGCGCCTGGGCCCACACGCCGGGCGACACCGGCATCGTCTTTCGCGGCGCCACCCTGCACACCACCTGCTTCGTCGGCGCCAGCAGCCTGCGCACCATGGACTTCGAGGACGCGACGCTGGTGCAATGCGGCCTGCGCGAGATGCCGCTGGACGGCGCGCGCTTCGTGCGTGCCACGCTCGACACCTGCGACCTGTCGGCCTGCAGCCTCACGGGCGCCGACCTCAGCGGCTGCGATGCGCCCGAAAGCCTCTTCATCCGTGCCGACTTCACGCAGGCCTCGCTGCGCGGCGCCAACCTCATGCATGCCAGCCTGCAGAAAGCCCGCCTGGTCCGCACCGACCTGCGCGAAGCCAACCTGTTCCGCGCCGACGTCTCGCAGCCCCTGATCGACAGCGTGACCGACACGCACGGCGCGCACCTCGAACAGGCCAAGACCCTCCCGCGCCGCGCCGCGGACCCGGCGCGATGACGCCGGCCGAGCTGGCAGCGAAGATCCGCGGCGGCGACCACCTCCAGGACCAGGACTTCCAGGGCATGGACTTCGACGGCATGGACCTGCGCGGCGGCAGCTTCGGCGCCTGCGATTTCCGTCGGGCGAACCTGCGTGGCGCGCGGCTGGGCGAATCGGTGTTCGACAGCTGCCGCTTCGACGACGCGGTGCTCGACACCGCCGATCTGCAGCGCGCCGCCTTCCACCGCTGCGCCCTGCCCCGCGCGCGCCTGCTGTCTGCAGCGATGGCCCACGCCGTCTTCTCCGAGGCCGACCTGCGCGGCGTCGACATGAGCGCGGCGCAGGCGGGCCAGGCCACCTTTCACCAGAGCACGCTCGACGGCGCGGGCTTCGAGCGCGCGGACCTCACGAAGTCGGTGTTCGGCGAATGCCGCCTCGACGGCACGCGCTTCGACGACACGGCGCTGAACACCACCGTCTTCTACCGCGCGGCGCTGCGCGGCACGCACTTCAGGGGCGCGAGCTTCCACAACGTGATCTTCGGCGAGGCCGACCTCGCGGGGCAGGACTTCTCGGCGCAGTCGTTTCATCTGTGCCAGTTCGTCGATGCCGACCTCACGGGCTGCTACTTCGCCGGCGCGCGCCTGAGCCAGTGCAATTTCAAGGGCGCGAAGCTCGAAGGCGCGGTGCTGTCGGGCGTGCAGGCGCCGCAGTGCCTGTTCCCCGAAGCCGACCTGCGCCGGGTGGATGCGCGCGGCGGGCATTTCGACCAGAGCCTGTGGGTGAGTGCCCGGCTCGACGACGCCGACCTGTCGGACGCGCGGCTCGAACAGTGCGTGTTCCACCGCGCAAGCTGCCGCCGCACCGCATTCGCCCGCTGCCACCTCGTGTACGCGGATTTCTCCTACGCCGACCTCGGCGAGGCCGACTTGCGCGGCGCCACCTTCCACCGCACCCAGATGCACCGCGCGATCGAGACCGGCGTGCGCTGGAGCGACCGCCTCGGCGTGCTCGACAGCGACCCGGCGCAGTTCGAAGCCGAGCGCTTTTCCGCCGCCCGTGCGAGCCGCCCGCAACGCGCCGGCCGCGACACCTTCGGCCGGCCGCTGCCGCCCGATCCACAGGACACCCCGCCATGAATCACCGAGTCCTTCGCGAACCTGCTTCGCCGCCATCGCTTACGTCAGAGACCGAGATGCACGCGCTGCTGCGCAAGCCGCTGCCCGCGGTCGCTGCGCCGGCCTGGACCGGCAGCGCGCTCGGCACCGTCGTGCAATCGCTGCCCGACGGCCGCTTCGTCGTCGAACCGCAGCCGGGCGGTGCGCCCTGGCACTGCCCGCGCGCCGCGAGCTGCCTGCTGCAGCCTGCCGTGGGCGATGTCGTGCTCGTGGCCGGGCCGCAGCGCGAGCAGCTGTTCCTGATCGCCGTCGTCACGCAGGCCGACCCCAGCCAGTCGCAGCTCGTGGCCGAGGGCGACCTCACGATCCGCTCGCGGCGCGGCGGCATCGCGCTGCAGGCGTCCACGTTCGCGCTTCAGGCCGACAAGGCCACGGTGGACATCACCGACATGGCCTACCGCGGCGCCGAGGTGCGCGTGACCACGCTGGTCGCCCGCTTCGTCGGCCGCACGCTCGAGACCGTGCTCGACCGACTGAGCCTGCTCACGCGCTCGAGCTTTCGCCTCACCGAAGAGGTCGAGCAGGTGCGTGCGGGCCAGATCGACATGCAGGCGGCGCAAAGCCTGCGGCTGCACGCCAGGAACACCTTCGTCACCAGCCAGGCGCTGGTGAAGGTCGACGCCGAACAGATCCACATGGGTTGATACCGACAAGGAGCCTGAACCATGTTCGCCAACGCACAGATGATGGGAATGGACCTCGCGTTTCCCGATGTCTGCAAGACACCGCCCGCGCTGCCCGTGCCCTACCCCAACATCGCGCTCGGGCCCACGGCCCTGCCCAACGCCTGGAACATCCTGTACGGCGGCACGCCCGTGCACAACATGGCGACCACCACGCCGATCACCAACGGCGACAACGCCGGCGTGCTGATGGGCGTGGTGTCGCAGACGGTCATGGGGCCGTCGCGCCACATCACCGGCGCCTTCACGGTGCTGCTCAAGGGCACGCCCTGCACGCGCATGACCAGCCTGGCGGTGCAGAACCGCTGCAACATCGTGGGCATGCGCATCGTGCCCAGCCAGTTCAAGGTGCTGGTGCTGGCACCCTGAACTTCGGCGCTGCGGCTCAGTTGCCGACGTCGAACCTCGCGATCGACGCCGTGGTGCCGGTCGCGGTTCGCACGCCATCCACCGTGTAGGTCTGCTCGCGGTCGTATTCACCGGGTTTGCGCACCCAGAACGCCGCGCTCAGCCCGCCCTTGGACGAATAGGCACCGAACCAGTCGACCACCCGCCCGATGCGGCACTCCTGCCCGACCCACACCGGAACGTCACCCACGATCTCGAAGGTGTAGTGGCCGGGACCGTAGCTGGTGTAGTTGCCGCGCTCGTCGTCGCTGGTGCCCGCGGGGACCGGGCACAGCGGCGTGTCCGCGGGACCGATGTCGCGGGCCTGCCGGGTGTCGATCTTGCGCAGCGCCTGGCTCAGCGCTCGATGCAGGGCGCTGTCCAGCGTGGTCTTGGTTCCCTTCTCGTCGCTCTGCACCTTGGGGACAGAGAGTCGGTAGCGGTAGCGCACGCTGAGCTTGGGCGCCTCGCCGACGATCGTCAGCGGGCGCAGCAGGTAGACGTCGTCCACGCCGTAGAGGCTGTTCTGGTAGGCCGCATAGACGCGCCCGCGCAGGCGAATCCACTCGCCCGACTGGTTCGCGCCGCGCCCGCCGGTCGTGTAGAGGCTCGACGCGCCGCTGTCGTCGTCCGGCGTGGCCTGGCCGGGTGTAGTGAGGCCTTCGAACCGGCCGCCCTTGCGGCGAAGGACGTTGGTTTCGCCGAACAGGCCGGTGCCGCCGACATAGGTGTCGATCACGAGGTCGCGCTGGCCGTCGCCATCGACGTCCAGCAAGGTGTAGGCCCCGGCGCCGTTTTCGCCGCCGCCTTCGATGTCCGATGCCCGAAGGGCGCGCCACTCGTCGGCGGTCACGCCCTTGGGGCGGGTGGTGGGGAACTGCGCAACCGAGCCGGCCGAGTGGTCGTCGTTCCTGTTGGCGAACGCAGTGATTCCGGTCTTGATGCGCAACGCGTCGATGACCTTCTCGAGCGGAAACTCCGCATCGGTCTTGCGCATCGTCTCGACGGCCTGGCGCAGTTCCTCGAGGGCCTGCCGGTCCACGTCGTCGGGCCGGTAGGCATGGACGTCGCGCAGCTGAAGCCGGAGTGCCGCCAGCCGTTCTTCATACCGCCCGGCGATGCAGCCCGTGTCGGCAGCACACCGGTCGCGAACCTTCAGCCAGTCGAGTTGCGCGCGCCGCAGCGTGGCGCGCTGCGGTCCTTGGGCGGCGGCCAGCTTGCCGTAGACCGAGGACAGCTGGAAGTCCAGCTTGCGCAGGTTCTCGCTGGCACAGATGGCTCTCTCGACATCGGCGCCGGCGCGGCTGCAATCGAGCCCCGCCGCAAAAGCTGGCGTGGCGACAGCGCCGAGGACCAAGAGGGTTGCGAGGGACAGGCGGTACGTCATGCTGCGGTGGAGTTTGCCACCGCTGCCCGGTCTCAATTCGCCGCCAGGCACCTCCACGCACCCAGTGTCGAGGCGGCAGGAATTTCACCGGAGGAGTTCCTCACAAGCGATGGCGTGCTGGCGACGGCGTTGTCGTCGTGCACCCATTGGTCGAGGTCCGACACGGCATTCCAATTCAATTGCATGGTGCTCAAGCCGATTCTCTTGAGCAGTGAGTTGGTGTTGTAGAAACCGTGGCTGTAATCTTCGACGAAATAGGTGCGCACCGAATTCCTGATATCGCTCGCCGTTTGCCTGCGGGCCAACTCCTTGACGAATTCACCGGCCTGGCTGCAGGGCACGAGGAAGTCCGAAGTCCCCTGGTAGATGATGATTTTCTTGCCCTTCTTGCCGGCCCTCTTCTGACTCGCCGCAGCGTCGAAGAAATTCGAGAGATCGCGCGGCGTGACATTCCAGACCGGCGCCAGCGCATCCAGCAGCCGGTGGTAACCGTCGTAATGGGCGCCCGACTGGATAGCGACATCCGCCAGGCGCCGGGACGTCGCGCCCAGCGCATCGCTCAATGTTTGATCGGACACATCCCGGCCGAACAGGCTGGTCAATATGGCCGCGCTGCTGTTCCAGTTGACCACCCAGTCATTGACCACCGACGGGACTTCCAGCGTCTTCAGCAAATTGGTTTCATCGACCGGAGGCGCACCCGCGATGATGCCGTCATACGCATCGGGCCAATTCGCCACGGCTTTCAATGCCTGCCGGCCACCGGTGGAAATGCCGACGAAATAGGTGTCGGTGGGCGCCGCGCCCGTGAGCTTTCGTGAGAGGTACAGCCCGACGTCGAGCGTCTTCTTGATGGCGTCCTGTCCGAAATTCTTGACTGCCTCCTGCCTGGGCACGTCGCCGAGTTGCCTGCCTGGTTGCACGAACGCCGGATCGAACGCCTTCGACGATTCGCCTGCGCCCGCGTCGCCGAGAACGACGGCGTAATTCGACAGCGCCGGTCCTTGCCACGACGGCGAGAACTGCTGGTTGCTTTGCTGGCCTGCTGCAACGACGTCGGTATCCCAGGCAAATCCACCACCGCCGAGCTGGACGAATTTTCCATTCCATTGCGTCGGGATATAGACCTGGTAATTGATGTCGGGCACCCGGTAATCGGGCGCCTTGACGGCAGGGTCGATGCCACCGGGAGACGTGGGCTGGATGGTCCCTTTGATCAGACAGTAGGCGGGAAATGCAAGCCAGACCTGCTCGACCGACGTGATCTTGAATCCCCCGGTTCGGGGCGAAGGAAACCGGGTGCTGCGGAAATCGTTCAGCACGGCGTCGCCGTACGCCGTGCCGTTCAATTGATTGGAGCAGGTGCGCACGAGGGTGGCGGAAATATCGTTGGCTGCATGCGCCACCGAGAAAACCCCGCCGAAAACCATCGCCACGAGAAACGATCGGGGCCGCCGCAAGGACGGCCCGTCTCCCAAAGACCTGCAGTTTTTTGTCTCGGTCAAGATGTGTCTCCGATGGATTGAATTGAATATTCACGAGCGCTCTCTTGCCTGAGGGCGCTGTACCTTCTGATGAGGCTGTGAAATTCTCAATCTCCTGGCGACGGGCCGCAGTATCCCTGCGGCGCCAATCGAATGACCTTCAGCGCGTGCGGACGCTCTATTCCAGCTTGACGCCCGCCGTACGGATCACCTTGCCCCACTTGGTGGTCTCGGAGGCGATGAAGGCGTCGAACTCCTCGGGCGTGCTGCCCGCCGGGAAGGTGCCCATGGCATCGAGCTTGGCGCGCGTCTCGTCGCTCTTGATGATGCGCGCCACCTCTTCCGACATGCGCTTGACGATCTCGCGCGGCGTGCCCGCCGGCGCCAGCATGCCGGCCCAGGTGCTGCCGGTGAAGCCTGCGAAGCCCTGCTCGATGAAGGTGGGCACGTCGGGCACGGCCGGCAGGCGCTTGTCGCCGGCCACGCCGATCAGCCGCACCTTGCCGGCCTTGCCCTGGTTGATGAGGCCCGTGGGCGCGTCGAAGAACAGCTGGATCTGCCCGCCCATCAGGTCGGTCAGCGCAGGCACCGCGCCGCGGTACGGGATGTGGATCATGTAGGTCTGCGTGAGCGACTTCCACAGCTCGCTCGTGAGGTGCGCGGCCGAGCCGTTGCCCGACGATCCGAAGCTCACCTTGCCGGGATGCTTGCGTGCGTAGTCGATGAGCTCGCGCGCGGTCTTGAATGGCGCATCGTTGTTGACCGCCGCCAGCAGCGGCGACACGCCCATCAGCGACACGCCCACGAGGTCCTTGCGCGGGTCGTAGGGCAGCTTGGGGTACAGCGTGGTGTTGGCCGTGTAGGCCGCGATGACGACGCCGAAGGTGCTGCCATCAGGCGCGGCCTTGGCCACGGCATCGACGCCGATCAGGCTGTTGGCGCCGGGCTTGTTGTCGATCACCACCGGCTGGCCGAGGCGCGTCTGCAGGCCCGCCTGCACCAGCCGCGCCATCTGGTCGGTGAAGCCGCCGGGCGTGTAGGGCACGACGATGCGGATCGGCTTGCTCGGCCAGGCGCTCTGCGCGAAAGACGGTGCAGCGAGGCTGGCAGCGGCGGCGGCCGTGGCAAGAGAAAAACGGCGGCGGGAGAGCGTGGCGTGCGGCATGGTCGGGAACCCTTCGGATGGCATGGATCGGACCATTCTCGAAGCGCGCTCCTGCCCCGGCGCTCAGGGTTTGTCCCCGACGGGACAAGCTGGGCTCAGAGCGGCAGGATGTCGCGCGAGCGCCCGTCGTCGCCGAGCCAGGCTTCGAACTCGTCCGACAGGCGCGTCGCCTCGCGCGTGGCTTGACCCCAGGCCGCGATGCGGGCCTGCGCGTCGTTCGCGAAGCGGATGAAGTCCTTGCGGTCGGGCAGCTTGCCGTGGGGCAGCGTCTTCACCCACTCGGGATTCGGCGCGAGCACCACCATGCGGTCGAGAAAGCGCGTCGACTTGTGGCGCCAGCGCAGCCCCTTGTCGAGCCAGCCCGGCACCACGGCCTGCTGGAAGTGCGGGTACAGCACGATGCCTTCGTCGGCGGGCTGGTAGTCCAGGTGCAGGTGGTAGTCGGTGATGCCGCCGTCCCAGTAGGCGCCGCGCGGCGCGCCCGGAATGTCGTGCACCGCCGCCAGCAGGAACGGAATGGAGCACGAGGCCTGCAGCACGCGATTGAAGTTGGCCTCGCTCAGCGCGTGCTGGCGCGTGCGGAAGTCGGTCGTGCCGAAGGGCAAGGCCGCGCCGGGCGTGGAGAACACGCAGCGCTCCAGCCAGGCGCCCAGGCTCTTGCGGTGTAGGCTGTTGCTCGCGAAGGCGCCCAGGTAGCCGACCGGCGTGCGCGCCCTGCCCTCGCGCCCGAGGATGTGGCGCCCGCGCGAGGTCACCACATGCAGCCGGTAGCGCGAATGGCCCAGCACCTCGCCGATGCGTCCGCCATAGAAGGTGTCGAGGCTTTCCGCGAAACGTTCGCTGAGCTGGTGCGGGCTGAGCCGCTTCTGGCCCGGCGGCACCTCGAACTGCTGGCGCACGTAGTCGTGCTCGAAGCGCCCGAAGGCCGCTTCCGGGTCCGACAGGCAGGCCGTCGCCAGCCGCCACGCGCCGATCGACGCGCCCACCAGGTCCACCGGCTGGCTCGACTGCGTGAGCCAGCGCCCGAAGATGAAGCGATCGAGCGGCCCGAGGATCAGCCCCTTGGGCCCGCCCGCCGCGCCGGGGACGGTGCGCACGTCCTGCGGGCGCAGGCCGTGCTGCTCGATGTGCTGGCGGGCCGCGGGGCCGGCGTAGATGCGCAGGGCTTTCATGCGGCACCCGTTTCGAAGGGATTGAAGACCTCGACACCGAAGCCGGCAAAGTCGCTGACGTTGCGCGTGACGACGGTCAGCCCGTGTTGTTTCGCCGTGGCGGCGATCATGGCGTCTTCGTACAGCGTGACGGAGCTGCGGTGCATCAGCCGGGCCCACAGCCTGAAGGTTTTTGCATCCATCGGCAGGACGTTGTACGACGCAGCGACCAGCTCGACCCACTGCTCGATCTCGTCCGCCTTCGCGGCATCCTGTTCGCGCGTGAGTTCGATGCCGGCCTGGATCTCGCCCAGTGTCACGGCCGACAGGTGAAGTTCGCTGTCGGGAATGGGCGCCAGCCACGCCAGGACGGCGCCATGAGGCCGAAGCCGGCGCAGTTCGGAAATGACGTTCGTGTCCAGAAGGTACATGCTGCGCGCGCCTTCAACGGGCCGGGGTGACGCGTCGCCTGCGCGCGGCGCCGCGCTCGGGCACGAGGAACTCGGTGCGCGCCTCGTCGGTGCACAGCAGCTCCTTGAGCGAGGGCTTGGCGATGGCATGCAGCCGCCGCCATTCCGCGGCCGGCACCAGCACGGCCGCCTCGGCACCGCGACGGGTGACCATTTGCGGCCCGTCGTTCAGACAGGCCTCCAGGAATTCGCTGAAACGCGCTTTCGCGTCTTGTACCGGCCAGGTTTTCATTGGCGCCACCCCATCAGACTAGTTAGATGACTAGTTTAACGGGATGGCCTTCGATCTGCTGGCGGTTACTTGCGCAACCCCTGCAACTTGGCAAACGCGCTCGCCATCTGCCCCGCGGGCTGCGGCGAGTTGTCGCGCCGGCCTTGCTGCTGCTGGCCGCGCCCTGCCCCCTCGAAACGGTTGTCGCGCGGGCCGTCGCGGCGTGCGGGGGCGGCGTCGAGCTTCATCGACAGGCCGATGCGCTTGCGGGCCACGTCGACCTCCATCACCTTGACCTTGACGATGTCGCCGGTCTTGACGACTTCGCGTGCATCGTTGACGAACTTGTGGCTCAGCTGGCTCACGTGGACCAGGCCGTCCTGGTGCACGCCGAGGTCGACAAAGGCGCCGAACTGGGCCACGTTGCTCACGGTGCCTTCGAGGATCATGCCCTCGGTGAGGTCGGAGATGTCGTCCACGCCGTCGTTGAAGCGCGCCACCTTGAAGTCGGGGCGCGGGTCGCGACCGGGCTTCTCGAGTTCGCCCAGGATGTCCTTGACCGTGATGACGCCGAACTTCTCGTTGGCGAACAGCTCGGGCTTCAGCGTCTTGAGCATGTCGGCGCGGCCCATCAGCTCGGCGATGGGCTTGCCGGTCTTGACGATGATCTGCTCGACCAGCGGGTACGTTTCGGGGTGCACGCCGGTGATGTCCAGCGGGTCGGCGCCGTCGCGGATGCGCAGGAAGCCGGCGCTCTGCTCGAAGGCCTTGGGGCCGAAGCCGGTCACGTCGAGCAGCTGCTTGCGGGTGGAGAACGCACCGTTGGCCTCGCGCCAGCGCACCACGGCCTTGGCCACGCTGGCCGACAGGCCGGACACGCGGCTGAGCAGCGGTACGCTGGCGGTGTTCAGGTCGACGCCCACCGAGTTCACGCAGTCCTCGACCACGGCCTGCAGGGTGCGCGCGAGTTCGCTCTGGTTCACGTCGTGCTGGTACTGGCCCACGCCGATGCTCTTGGGATCGATCTTCACGAGCTCGGCCAGCGGGTCCTGCAGGCGGCGCGCAATGGAGGCGGCGCCGCGCAGACTCACGTCGACATCGGGCATTTCCTGCGAGGCGAATTCGCTGGCGGAATACACGGAGGCGCCGGCTTCGCTGACGACGACCTTGTCGACCGTCATTTCGGGCGCGCCGGCCTGCGCGGCCATCTTGGCCAGCAGCTTGATCAGGTCGCCGGCGAGCTTGTCGGTTTCGCGGCTGGCGGTGCCGTTGCCGATGGCGATGAGGTTCACGCCGTGTTTGGCACACAGCTTGCCCAGCGTGTGCAGCGAGCCTTCCCAGTCCTTGCGCGGTTCGTGCGGGAACACGGTGGCGGTCTCGACCAGCTTGCCGGTCGAATCGACCACGGCCACCTTCACGCCGGTGCGGATGCCGGGGTCCAGGCCCATCACAACGCGCCGGCCGGCGGGCGCGGCCAGCAGCAGGTCGCGCAGGTTGTCGGCGAACACCTTGATGGCGACCTTTTCGGCGTCTTCGCGCAGGCGGGTGAACAGGTCGCGCTCGGTCGACAGCGCCAGCTTCACACGCCAGGTCCAGGCCACGCACTTGCGCAGCAGGTCGTCGGCCGGGCGGGCGGCGTGGCTCCAGCCCAGGTGCAGCGCGATCTTGCCTTCGGCGATGCTGGGCTTGCCCGGCTCGGGCTCGACGGGCAGCACGAGCTTGGCGTCGAGCACCTCGAGCGCGCGGCCGCGGAACACAGCCAGGGCGCGATGCGACGGCACGCGGCCGATGGGTTCGTCGTAGTCGAAGTAGTCGCGGAACTTGGCGATGTCGGCGTTGTTCTCGTCCTTGCCGGCCATCAGGGTGGACTTGAGCAGGCCTTCGTTCCAGAGCCATTCGCGCAGGCGCTGCACCAGCACGGCGTCTTCGGCCCAGCGCTCGGACAGGATGTCGCGCACGCCGTCGAGCACGAGGGGCACGGTGGAGAAATCGGGGCCCGGCTTGCCGTCGTCCAGCGTGGTGGCGGGCTGCAGGAAAGCCTGCGCTTCGGCCGCAGGGTCGAGCGTGGGGTCGGCCAGCAGCTTGTCGGCCAGCGGCTCGATGCCGAATTCGCGGGCGATCTGGCCCTTGGTGCGGCGCTTCTGCTTGAACGGCAGGTACAGGTCTTCGAGTTCCTGCTTGGTGGGCGCGAATTCGATCGCGGCGCGCAGCTCGGGGGTCAGCTTGCCCTGCTCGTCGATGGCCTTGAGCACCGCCACGCGGCGGTCTTCGAGTTCGCGCAGGTAAGACAGCCGGGCTTCCAGTTCGCGCAGCTGGATGTCGTCGAGGCCGCCCGTGACTTCCTTGCGATAGCGGGCAATGAACGGAACCGTGGCGCCTTCGTCGAGCAGTTCGACGGCGGCCTTCACCTGGTGCTCGCCGACCTTGATTTCAACGGCGAGCTGGCGAATGATTTTCTGCATGTCTTGAGCGCGTCCCTGGCAAAGCGCGGAAGTTTGCCATAGGCGACGAGGCCCCCCGCCGGGCACCGGCGCGGGATGGTTACAACGTGCTCTCGGCCGGCGCCGCGACCGCGGACTGCGGCAGCACTTCGCCGGGCATCACGAGCCGGATGCGCAGCCCGTGCGGCGCTGCATCCATGACGGCCAGCTCGCCATGCAGCGCGTCGGCGCGCTCGCGCATGCTGCGCAGGCCCTTGCCGCCGGCCTCGCCGGCCGCCGCATCCAGGCCGCGCCCGTCGTCGAGCACTTCGAGCACCAGCCCGTGCGAGCGTTCGCGCGGGCCGAAGCGCACCTCCACGCGGGTCGCCTGCGAATGGCGCAGCACGTTCGACAAGGCCTCCTGCGCAATGCGGCACAGCTGCATCGCGGCCTCGGGCGACAGCGGCGGCGCCAGCACCACGTCCTGCACGTTCCACACGAGCATGATGCCGAGCCGGTCGAACGCCGGTTGCAGCCGGTAACGCAAGTGGCCCAGGCGCTCGCCGATGCTGGTGTCGGCCTGGTCGTCGAGGGAGTCGACCGTCATCTGCAGCTCCAGCAGGCAGGCCTGCAGGGCCATCGACAGCTCCCGGGCGTCGGCGGAGCGCGGGTCGTAGCTGGCCATGAGCGCCACCAGCCGCGAACCGACGCCGTCATGCAGGTCGCTGGCGATGCGGCGGCGCTCGGCGAGCACGGCCTGCGCCTGGCGGTAGCGCACGAGGCGGCGCCGCGTGAAATACCAGGTGGCCACGATCATGCAGAGCACGGCGACGTTCACCCCCTGCAGGGCCCAGAAGGCCGCCGGCACCTCGGTACCCAGCGTGGTGATCGCCGAGGTCGCGCGTATCACCTGCCCGACCACCGGCGTCAGGTGCAGCGCGAATGCGAGCCCCACCCACAGCAGCATCCGCTGGCGCGAGGCACGCGGCCACAGCCAGATCAGGAGCACACACCAGGCGGCGATCGAAAGCCACACGAACTGGTCCTCCAGGAAATACGGCGGGAGCGGGGGCGCGGGCGCGCGCATGGGTGGCTCCGCTGCGAACGCGGCGCGCCCGAAGCGCGCCCTAGAGCAGCCCCCGGTGCGAGGCGAAACTCACGGCCTGCGCGCGGGTGTGGGCGTGCAGCTTGCGGTAGATGTTCTTGACGTGCGCGTTAACCGTCTGGGCACTGATGGTGAGCTGCAGGGCGATCTCTTCCGTCACATATCCCGTGGCTACAAGTCGCAACACTTCGCGCTCCCGTGCCGACAGGGTCGCCTTGCTGTCCGGCGGGCGCACCGGGCTCGGATTGGCGCGCTGGTGGTCCAGGTGAACGAGCAGCCGGCGCGCCAGCCGGGGGGTGATGGCAGCGCCGCCATTCACCACCTGCAGCACGGCCTGGGCATAGCTCTGGAACCAGGCGTTCTTCACCAGGTAACCCGAGGCGCCGAGCTCGAAGGCATGCAGCACCTGGGGCTCGTCTTCCAGCGCGGAAATGACGATGATCTCGGCGGCGCTGCGGTGCTTCTTGGCCTCTTCGATGAGCTCGAATCCGCTGCCGTCTCCGAGGCGGATGTCGACCATGAGCACATCGAATTCATGCTGCATCAAGAGGCGCCTTCCCTCGCGCAGGGAGCCAGCCTGGCCTTCGAGCTGGATGCGCAGATCGCCCAGCAGTTCCTGGGCGATGACACGGCGGACAAAGGGGTCGTCGTCGACGAGCAGGACACGAACGGGCTTGGTTTCCTGGCCCGTGAGGTAGTCCGGCCACGGCAGGGTATCCGCCGAGGGAGCCAGCAGCCCACCGAACTGGCCGGGATTGGAGAATTTCCTAGCGCCACCACCGACATCGGTCAATGAAATGTCGAGATCGTTTTCCATTTAAGCCCCCTTGTCACAGATAAAAGTCGCGACTTCGTGAACAAAAGTTAATCGATTTCTACTCTTTTTCCGGCTATCGGCTTTTTTGATTACCTTGGTTTCTTTCGGTTGCAATATTGCCAGATTGTGAACGAAAGTGATAGTGGCCACGAGGGAAACAGGGCCGGAAACCGGTCCCCTGCCCACGCCGAAAACGCGGCCGGGCATTGCTTTCGCCATAGCCTTGCACTACCCAGCCTGAGGCATTTTTCGATCCCTTCCCCCCGCTGAAACTGCATCCCGGTCGCAACGGAATCCATTCAATCCGTGCTCGCTGACCGTCGCTGATGGCCGGATTCCCCGGCGATCGGGTTCGTTTCAACACTATCGAGGAAGCATCATGAAGAAGACTCTTATCGCCATGGCAGTGGTTCTCGTGGCTGGCATCGGGACCGCAACCGGCAGCAGCGTGGCGCTCGCCGTCACCAACACCACGACCGGCTCCTCCAGCTCGGCTGGCTCGGTCGCCGCCAGCTCCGGAACGGGCAGCGCACTGAGCTACAACGCAGCCAGCTCCACCTCGTCGGCCACGGCCAACGCGGCGGGCGGCGCAGCAGGCAATGCCTTCCTGCGCGTCGGCGGCGCCACTGCCAGCGGCTCGGCCACCACGCAAGGCCGCGTGACCAGCGTGGCAGCAACGACCGGCAACGGCGTGGCTGCAGGCGGTGCGAATGCACAGGCCAATGCGACCTCGAGCGCCAATGCGAACTACGCCGGCGGCGGTGCCAACCCCGTGAGCGGCTCTGCAGGCGGCGCAGCCGGCTCCACCACCAACAACACCGCAGCCACCGCGGCAGGTCCTGGCGGCGGCCTGGCCGTGGTGACGCGCACCTCGGGCACGACGGCCGGCTTCAGCGCCAATTCGGGCGCGGTCAACGGCATCGTCAACGGCACGACGACCTCGGCCACGTCGGGCTCGACCGGCGGCTCCACGGGCGTCATCAACTTCGCCGTGGGCAACGCAGCGGGCTTCAGCAACGGTGGCGGCACCGCCGGTGGCGCGATCTCCGGCGCAACGGCCAACGCTCCCTGAGCGATCCGGACCATCGGTTGTTGGACCAGAAACGGGGAGGGGCACGCCCCTCCCCTGCTTCCCAAAGGAGTCGAAAAAATGAAAACATTGATTGCCCTGACCTTGCTGGGCCTGTCCGCCGGCGCCTTGGCGCAGACCACGGCGGGTGGCGCCAACAACCAGTCGCAGAGTTCAGCCACCACCAACGCCCAGGGCAACACCCAGGCGGTGAATTTCAACAGCTCCGCCCCCTCGGAAGTCACCTCCCGGGCCACGGTGGACAGCAACAGCACACAGAACATCAACAACACGGGCGCGACGACCAGCACCGTCGACTACCGTGGCAGCTACACCGTCAAGAACGTGCCCTCCGTGAGCGGCCCGAACCTGACGACCAGCAACGACACCTGCATGGGCAGCACCAGCGCCAGCGCCAACGGCGCCGGGGTCGGGCTGAGCTTCGGCACCACCTGGACGGACGAACACTGCAAGCGCCTGAAGATGAGCCGCGAGCTCTGGAACAAGGGCATGAAGGCAGCGTCGCTGGCCATGGACTGCATGGACCCGGCAGCCCAGGCGGCCCTGGAGATGACCGGCTCGAAGTGCCCGCAGTCGATGACCGCCGAAGAACGCGTGAGCGCGTTCGGACCGCAGGCCTCGTCGGCCGGCGCGCCCGTGGCGGCACGTCCGGCGGCGCCGGTAGCACCCGTGGCCGCGGCTCCAGCACCTGCGCCGGCCCCCGTGGCGGTGGCCGTGCCCCAGCCGGTGGCGCCCGTGGCACCTGCGGCGCCTGTCGCGTTGGCCCCGGCGCCCGCGCCGGTCGTGGCGGTGCAGCAGCCCGCCGCACCGGCCACGCTGGTCGAGGCGATGCCCATGGCAGCCCCGGCGCAGGATCAGCCGGCGCCGCAACCCGCACCGGCCGCGACCGCCGTCCCGGTGTCTGCGCCGGAGGTGGCACCGGCCCCCGTGGCCGCAGCGCCCGCCGAGGAAGCCGCGGCACCTGCGGCGGAGCCGGCACCGGTCATGGCGAGCGCCGTGGCCCCGCAGCCGGACATCCTGGAAGCGCGCATCACGCGCCGCCTGCCGGCTGAACCGGCCGACGAGGTGGCTTCGGCACCGGCCGACGCGCAATGAGGTCGGCTCTGGAGTCCATCACCATGAACACCAGGACCGTTCCTCTCTGGCTGGCCGCCTGTTGCGTGGCGACGGCGTCGGTCGCCGCCACGCCGATCATCCGCATCGAGCGGATGCCCATGGGCAGCGGCCTGCAGAACGCCAGCGGCACGGAGAACGCCGAGCCGGTGGGCGACTACGGCGTCTGGCATGTGCCGCAGTACATGCCGGGGTTTCCGACCTCGGCCACCATCTGGCCGCGCGTCGTGATCATCCAGTGCAACGTCACGCGGTGCAGCGGCTACGAGGTCACGCCCGAACTGGGCCGGGGCGAGTACCTGTTCTTCCGGCCGGCGGAAGACAGCAGCGTCGGCCGCAAATAGACAGGCGTGCAGACGCCGCTTTTCGAACGATGCGCCGTCGGGTCCGCAAGGTCCCGGCGACGCGCGGCCGTGTGCGTATACCCTTCGCGCATGCACAACCCCCTCGTGCGCGCCTTGCGCGCCCTGTTTCGCGCCGCTGCCACCACGATCCTCGTGCCGGTGCTGCTGTTCGAGGAATGGGGCTGGGCCCCGCTCGCGGCGCTGGTCGCGCGGCTGGCGCGCCTGCCCTTCTGGGCGCGGCTCGAGAACCTGCTGCGCGCACTGCCGCCCTGGGGCGCGCTGCTGGCGTTCTTCGTGCCGATGCTGCTGCTCTTTCCGGTGAAGCTGCTGGCGCTGTTCCTGTTCGGACGCGGCCACGCGTTCAGCGGCATGGCCGTGCTGCTGCTGGCCAAGCTCGCGGGCACGGCCGTGGTCGCGCGGATCTTCCAGCTGGTCGAGGGCTCGCTGATGCGGCTGGCCTGGTTCGCCCGCTGGTACCCGCGCTGGAAAGGCTGGAAAGACCAGGTGCTGACACGGGTGCGCGAAAGCCGCCCCTGGCGCATCGTGCGGGCGTTGCACCGGCGGGTGTTGCGCGGCTGGCACCGGCTGCGCGCCGAGTGAATCCATTTTTACCCGGGTGTATTGTGTTTTATATTTTGCCCGGGTAATATTTGGAGATGAATCCATCTCCTTCCACCCGACGTACCCTCGTCAAGCAATACAAGGACAGCGTGCGCCCCGCCGGCGTCTTCGTGATCCGCAACCTGATGGACGGCCGCGTCTACGTGGCCGGCAGCCTCGACGTCGAAGGCGCCATGAACCGCGCCCGCTTCGAGCTGAACCTGCGCTCGCACCGCAACAAGGCATTGCAGCGCGACTGGGTCGCGCAGGGCGCGGCGCACTTCGGCTTCGAGGTGATCGACCGGGTGAAGGAGCGCGACGACCCCGCCTTCGACCGCGCGGCGGAGCTGGAAAAGCTGCTGGAGCTCTGGCGCGAGGAACTCCAGTGCACCACTGACAAGGGCTACAACACGCCATGAGCACCGACGCACTGGGCTTTTGCCTCGACCTCGGCCGCGCCCACGCCAGCCTGAGCCTGAAACTCAACGAGGACCTGGGCGCCTTCCACGGACTGGACTACGACGACTTCACCCTGCTCCACCTGTTGCTGCGGGGCGGCAGCGGCGCCATGCCGATGGCCGAGCTCGCGCACACGCTGGGGTTGCCAATGTCGGCGCTCATCCGCAAGATGGTGCTGCTCGAAAAGACCGGCCTGGCCGAGCGCACGACGGGAACGGATGGCGACCCCCGGCGCCATGCGAATATTCGCAGCGGCGGCAAGAAATTGATGCAAGCCGCCATCACCACCGTCGAAGCGATCTGCGTCGACGCCGTGAAATCGCTGGACCCGCAACGCCTGCCAGACCTCCATGCCGCGCTGCGGGTGCTGTGCGATCACGACACGCCGCACGCCTGAACCGTCCTGCGGGTAGATTACGAACCTCGTTTCGTTCCGCCCGGATCGACAACCCAAAAAGAATTTGCATGTCACCCGACGAACTACCGACCACATTCACTGCGTTTGCCGGCTTCCAGCGCGTCGCCGCCGGCACCAAGGCCCAGGTGCTCACGCAACTGCGCGAGCGCGGCGACGCCGCCACCTGCCTCGTGTTCGACGACCAGACCGGCGAGCAGCTCGATGTCGACCTGCGCGACCCGAAGGCCATCGAGACCTCCGCGCTCGAGGCCGAGAAACACGAAGACGCACCCCGCGGCGTCGGCCGTCCGCGCCTGGGCGTGGTGGCGCGCGAAGTCACGCTGCTGCCGCGTCACTGGGACTGGCTCGGCCGCCAGCCGGGCGGCGCCTCGGTGGCGCTGCGCAAGCTGGTGGACGACGCACGCCACGTGCACGCCGACCGCGACACGGTGCGCGCCGCGCGCGAAGCCACCTACCGCTTCATGACCGCCATCGCGGGCAACCTGCCCGGCTTCGAGGAAGCCACGCGCGCGCTGTTCGCGGGCGAGCATCAGCGCTTCAGCGACCTCGTGGAACCCTGGCCCACCGACCTGCGCGTGCACCTGCACAAGCTGTCGGCCGGTGGCTGGGGTGGTGCATGAGCGCGGCGCCCGATAGCAGCAGCACCACCTCCACCAGCCCCGGCAACCCGAGCGGACTGCGCGGCGTGCCCGTGGCGCCGGTGGGTGCGCCGCGTCCGCTGTGGAAGGTGTTCCTGTTCTTCCTGGCGCCGATGTTGCTCAGCAACATCCTGCAGTCGCTCTCCGGCACCATCAACAACGTCTACGTCGGGCAGATGCTCGGCGTGAGCGCGCTGGCGGCGGTGTCGAGCTTCTTCCCGGTGATGTTCTTCTTCATCGCCTTCATCATCGGCCTGGGCGCGGGCGCCTCGGTGCTCATCGGCCAGGCCTGGGGCGCGCGCGACGCGGCCAAGGCCAAGGCGGTGGCGGGCACCACGCTCACGGTGGGCCTGCTGCTGGGCCTGGCGATCGCGGTGTTCGGCGGCCTCTTCACGACGCCGATGCTGGCCATGCTGGGCACGCCGCCCGACGTGCTGGCCGACTCCACGCGCTACGCCCGCATCATGCTGATCGCGATGCCCGGCGTGTTCCTGTTCCTGCTGGCCACGGCCATGCTGCGCGGCGTGGGCGACACCATCACGCCGCTGCTGACGCTCTTGATTTCCACGGCCATCGGCCTGGTGGTCACGCCCGCGCTCATCCGCGGCTGGGGCGGGTTGCCGCAACTGGGCGTGGCGGCGGGCGCGTGGGCCTCGGTGCTGTCGTTCGCGGTCGCGACCACGTGGCTGGGCTTCCGGTTGCGCCAGAAGAAGAGCCCGCTCGCGCCCGACGCGGAGTTCGTGCGCTGCCTGCGCATCCAGCCGCAGCTGCTGAAGGCGGTGCTGAAGATCGGCGTGCCCACCGGCGTGCAGATGATCGTGGTGGCGCTGGCCGAAGTGGTGCTGCTGTCGATGGTCAACAGCTATGGCTCCAACGCCACGGCCGCCTACGGCGCGGTGAACCAGGTGGTGGCCTACGTGCAGTTCCCGGCCATCTCGATCGCCATCACCACGTCGATCCTCGGCGCGCAGGCCATCGGCGCGGGCCGCGCCAACCGGCTCGGCGCGATCGTGCAGACCGCGCTGGGCATGAACCTCGTGCTGACGGGCGGGCTGGTGCTGCTGGGCTACCTGTTCTCGCGTCCGCTGATGGGCTTCTTCATCACCAGCGCACCGGTGATCGAGATCGCGCAGAACCTGCTGCACATCATGCTGTGGAGCCTGGTGCTGTTCGGCATGGCTTCGGCCATCTCGGGGATCATGCGCGCCAGCGGCTCGGTGCTGGTGCCGACGCTGATCTCGATCGTCTGCATCCTGGGCGTCGAAGTGCCGGTGGCCTGGCTCATGAGCCGCCATTTCGGCATGGGCCTGGACGGGATCTGGGTCGCCTACCCGGTGACCTTCGGCGCGATGCTGCTGCTGCAGACCGCGTACTACCGCCTGGTGTGGCGCAAGAAGCCGATCGGCCGGTTGGTCTGATCAGTGCCTCGGCGGGGGTCACTCCCCGTCGAAGGCCTTCTTCACCGTGGCGATGTCGAGCTTGATCATCTTCATCATGGCCGCCATCGCACGGGCCGCCTTGGCCGCGTCCTTGTCCTGGAACATGCGGATGAGCGGCATCGGCGTGACCTGCCACGACACGCCGAAGCGGTCGGTGAGCCAGCCGCACTGCACCGGCTGGCCGCCGCCTTCGAGCAACTTGTCCCAGTAGTAGTCGACCTCCTCCTGCGTCTCGCAGGTCACGATGAGCGAGATGGCCGGCGTGATCTTGTACTCCGGCCCGCCGTTGAGCACCATGAACGACTGCCCGTCGAGCTCGAAGGTCGCCGTGAGCAGCTTGCCCTTCTTGGCGGGATTCACATCGCCCCAGAGCAGCGTGTCGGTCAGGCGCGACTTCGGAAAGATGGCGGTGTAGAAGTTGACCGCCTCCTCGCCGTTGCCGTCGAACCAGAGGCAGGGAATGATCTTCTGCATGGAATCTCCTTTGCTTGGATGATGAACCAGGGAGTTCAGTATCAAAGCCGAAGCGGCGCCCTGTCAACCTGCGCCGCGGCTGTCAGTGAGAAGTTCGCAGGCCGGGCCGCGGGCCACAATGGGCCGGTCCTTCGCTTCGGAACTGCCATGTTCGCCCCTTCCAGAACCCGCCTTGGCGCCCAGGCTTTGCTGAGCGCCGCGCTCGCCGCCTTCGCGGTGTCGACCGGCGCAGCCGATGCCACCTACCCCGACGCCGCCGCCAGCGACCCCGCCCGGCTCGGCTGGATGACCGGCTCGCCGCCGCCACCCGACCGCACGCTGCGTTTCGACGACGGCAGCTATTTCCGGTTTCCGGCGATGCGCTGGAGCGTGTCGAATTTCCGCCAGCTGATGCCGACCGTGAACGTGTCGCGCGGGCTCGGCGCGCCATCCGCCCTGCCCCAGGCCTTGCGCAAGGACATCGACACGCTCAGCTTCACGCCGCTCGACGCGAAGACGCCCATGACCTGGGATGCCTCGCTGGCCGCCACCTACACCGACGGCATCCTCGTGCTGCACCGCGGGCGCGTGGTCTACGAGCGCTACTTCGGCGTGCTGAAAGACGACGGCCAGCACGGCGCCATGTCGGTCACCAAGTCGGTGGTCGGCACGCTGGGCGCGATGCTGGTGGCCGAGGGCACGCTCCATGCCGGCAAGCCGGTGGCCCACTACGTGCCCGAACTGGCGACCTCGGCCTTCGGCAACGCCACCGTGCGCCAGGTGCTCGACATGACCACGGGCCTGAAATTCAGCGAGGACTACGCCGACCCGAAGGCCGAGGTCTGGGCCCATGCGCAGGCCGGCAACCCGCTGCCCAAGCCTAAGGACTACACCGGCCCGCGCAGCTATTACGAGTTCCTGCAGACCGTGCAGCCCGAGGGACGGCACGGCGAAGGCTTCGGCTACAAGACCGTCAACTCCGACGTGCTGGGCTGGGTGATCGCGCGCGCCACCGGTCGCACCGTGGCGCAGCTGCTGTCGGAGCGCATCTGGCGCCACCTGGGCGCCGAGCAGGACGCCTACTTCACTGTCGACTCCATCGGCACGCCCTTCGCGGGCGGCGGCCTGAACACCGGCCTGCGCGACCTCGCGCGCTTCGGCGAGATGCTGCGCAACGACGGCCGCGTGAAAGGCCGGCAGGTCGTGCCCAAGGCCGCCGTCGAAGACATCCGCCGCGGCGGCGACAAGGCCGCCTTCGTCAAGGGCGGCTACCCGCTGCTGCAGGGCTGGAGCTACCGCAACATGTGGTGGGTGACGCACAACGACCACGGCGCCTACATGGCGCGCGGCGTGCACGGCCAGCGCATCTACATCGACCCGAAGGCCGAGATGGTGATCGTGCGCTACGCCTCGCACCCGATCGCGGGCAACGCCGCGAACGACCCGGTGACGCTGCCGGCCTTCGAGGCGCTGGGACGGCACCTGTTGGCACAGCGTCGCTGACCTACCAGCGGTAGGTCGCCGTGGCCGTCGTCGTGCGCGGATAGCCGTAGTAGCAGTTGCGGTAACCGCAGTTCGCGAAGTACGTCTTGTTGGTCAGGTTGCGCAGGTTCAGCGCCAGGCTCCAGCGGTCGATGTCGTAGCCGAGCATGGCGTCGAACACCGTCGATGCAGGCACCTTGCTCGGCCACGCGGCCTCGCCGTCGCCGTAGTTCGAGCCCGTGTAGCGCGCGCCCAGGCCCACCTTCACGCCGCCGGCGAAGCGGTAGTCCGCCCACACCGACAGCCGGTGGCGCGGCACGGCCGTGGCCTGCTTGCCGATCTCGCTCGTGTTGGCGCTTGCCGTGACGATGGCCCGCGGCGTGTAGCTGTACGAGGCCGTGAGGTTCAGGCGCGAAGCGATCTCGGCCGTGGCCTCGAGCTCCAGGCCGCGCACCGAGATCTCGCCCGTCTGCTTGGGCATGAACTCGCCGTCGTAGCTGATGTAGTTCTTGCGCCGCAGGTCGAAGATGGCGGCGCTGTACATCGCCTTGCTGCCCGTGGGCTGGTAGCGCACGCCGGCCTCGTATTGCTTGCCGCTTTCGGGCTTGAACGGGTCGCCCGACGCCGGGTCGATGGTGGCCGTGGGCGCGAACGACTCCGAGTAGCTCAGGTACGGCGCCCAGCCGCTCGGGTGCAGGTAGACCAGGCCGGCCCGGCTGGTGAACTTGTGGTCGCGCATGCGTTGGCGCGAGCCGTCGAGGCGGCTGTCCACGGTGCTGTCGGCGGTGTCGTAGCGCCCGCCCAGCGTCAGCGTCCAGCGCTCGCCCCACTTGATCTGGTCTTGCAGGTAGACGCCGGTCTGCGCAAGCCGCGTGATGCCGTCGAAATACGGCGCGGGCCGCTCGATCGGCCCGCCGTACACCGGCGCGTAGATGTTCAGCGGCGAGGCGCTGCCGCCGCTGAAGGTGACCTGGTCGATGCGCGTGCGCTGGTAGTCCAGCCCGACCAGCACCTTGTGCTGCGTCTCGCCCAGGCGGAAATCGGCCTGCAGCTGGTTGTCCAGTGCCAGGGCGCCGATGTTCTCGCGGCTGCCGAACACGCTGCGCGACATCTGCTGGAAGTTCAGCGGGTCGTTCGGCACGTCGGGGTTCAGCGCCATGAAGCCCTTCAGCTGCGTGCCCGTGTAGTCGAGCTTCTGGTGCGCGTAGCGCGCGTTCTGCCGCACCGTGAAGGTGTCGTTGATGCGGTGCTCGAACTGGTAACCGACCATCTCCTGATCCTGGTCGAAGCGGTCGAAGCCGGGCTCGCCGACGAAGAGTTTCGAGGGAATGGTGGTGCCGATCGCGGTCGGATCGAGCGAGCCGACCTGCGGCCGTGCGCGCGTGTAGACCCCGCCGCGCGTGCGCGAGAACTGCGACAGCAAGGTCAGCGTGGTGTCGCCCGACGGCTTCCAGGTGAGCGCGGGCGCGATGTACATGCGGTCGTCGGCCTCCTTGCCGGCCGGCAGTTGCGCGTCGCGCACGAGGCCGGTGATGCGGTACAGCAGCTTGCCGTCGGCATCCAGCGCACCCGAGAAATCGCCCGCCACCTGCTTGCGGGCGTGGTCGCCCACCTGCAGCTGCAGCTCGCGCACGGGCTCCGCCGTCGGGCGCTTGCTGACCACGTTCACCACCCCGCCAGGGCCGCTCATGCCGTACAGCACCGACGACGGGCCGCGCAGCAGCTCGATGCGCTCGGCGCCGTAGTTCTCGGTGCGCCACACGCCCCAGGTGCTGTTGTTGCGCAGCGGCAGGCCGTCCAGGTAGAAGCCCGGCGAATAGGCGTCGAAGCCGCGCAGCGAGATCCAGTCGTAGCGCGAATCGGCGCCGTAGGTGGTGGTCGACACGCCCGGCGTGTAGCCCAGCGCGTCCTTGAGGTTGGTGGCACCGATCGCCTCGATGCGGTCGGCCGTGATCACCGAGATCGACTGCGGCGTCTCGATGATCGGCGTGTCGGTCTTGGTGGCGGTGGCGCTGCGTTTGGCCACGTAGCCCTGCACCCGGCCCGTGGCGCTTTCCTCGCCGTCGGCCACGACGGTCACCGCCGGCAGCGTGGAGGTGCCGCCCGTGGCGGGCGCGGTCTTGATGACCGCCGCATTGCCTTCCATCGTGGCCGCCAGGCCGCTGCCCGCCAGCAGGCGGTCGAGCGCCTGCCGGGCCGTGAGGCTGCCCGAGATGGCGGGCGCGGTCTTGCCCGCGACCAGGCTCTGCTGCACGACCAGCTGGATGCGGGTCTGCCGCGCCCAGTCGTTCAGCGCCTCGGCCAGCGGCTGGGCCGCGATGTGGATCGGCTGGGGCGCGCCCTGCGCCCGGGCCATCAGGGGCGCGTTCGCCAGGGCCAGTGCAACGGCCAGGGCCAGCGGCGCGGGTGTCATCTTTGTTCTCAAGCGCTTCGTCATCGAACGTCTTCCAGGTAGTGAATGCAAATGGTTCCTATCTGGGCTGACGCACGAGCCGGCGGAATCCCCGTAGTGCCGGCGAGAAATTCTTGATTCTTTTGTTTCAGGGGGCCGGCAGGATTTCCGCGACCGGGCCGGTTTCCTTCAGCCGCACCGGCAAGGCGCTGGCCAGGGCGCGCCGCAGCGTGCGCGCGTCCCGCGGGTCGAAGGTGCCGCTCAGTCGCAGGGCCGCCACGGCCGGGTCGTTCACCACCAGGCCGGTGCTGCCGTAACGCTCCAGCTCGGCCAGCGCGCGGGCCAGCGGCGTGTCGACGAAGCTCAGGCGGTGCTCGCGCCAGGGCGCGATGCCGTCGCGCGGCACGGCCGAGACGGCGGAGAAGACACCCTGCGCGTCGCTTTCCACCTGGCGCCCAGCGGTCAGGAAGACTTCGCTCGTCGCATCCGACGCCCGGCGCACCACGCGCACCTTGCCTTCTTCCACCGACACCCGCGTGCCATCGGCGCCCGGCATGCCGGGGGTGTGGCGCACGGCGAAGCGCGTGCCGACCACCCGCACGCGCAGCGGACCGGCCAGCACGTCGAAGGGGCGTTTCGCATCGGACTGCACCGCGAACACCGCCTGCCCGTCGATCAGCGTCACCTCGCGGCGGTCGCGGAACAGGCGCACTTCGAGGCGGGTGGCGGTGTCCAGCCGCAGCCGGGAGCCGTCGGGCAGCGGCGCTTCGAGCTGCTGGCCGCGCCGGGTGGCGAAGGCCTGTTCGAACACGGGCTGGGCCTGCACATGGCGCCAGCCGAGGTAGCCGGCGCCGACCGCCATGCCGGAAACGCCGAGCACGACCGCCGGTTTCAGGAAGCCGCGGCGCGTGGGTGCGGCGGGCGCGCGGCCTTCGAAGCCGCTGCGCCAGCCCGCGACCGTCTCGGGCGCGATCGCGTCGAAGGCGCGCCAGCGCGACTCCCATTCGCGGAATGCCTCGCCATGGCGCGCATCGGCGCCGAGCCAGGCCTGGAACGCGCGCTCGTCGGACGCGCTCCAGTGCGCGCGCTGGCGGCGGACGAACCAGTCCAGCACGTCCTGTCGCAGGCGCAGGGCTTCTTCGGACGGTGGCGACGTGAGGGTCATGACGTGGGGATCGTTCTTATGGGGGTAGACGCACGAGCGTGGTCAAACCCTGTAATGGGGCGTCTCATCTCACTCTGAACCACGGGTCCGCTCCAGGCACGCCCAGCACGCCTCCATCGCGATACGCAACTGCATCTCGACCGTCCGCACCGAAATGCCCATGCGCGCAGCCACCTCGGCATACGAGAGCCCGTCGAACTTGTAGAGCACGAAGGCTTCGCGGCAGCGCGGAGGCAGCCGGTCGATGGTCTCGACCATGGCCGCCATGCCCTGGCTGGACGACAGGATGGCGTCGGGCTCGAAGGTGGGCGGGCCGATGCAATCGTCGGCGTCGGGCGGTGCGTCATCGGGCGCCGCCGTGTCGCCGCCCGCGCGCACGCTGGTGCGGCGGTGGTGGTCGGTGACGAGGTTGCGGGCCGTGCGGTACAGCAGCGCGCGCGGGTCGCGCACCACGCTGCCCGTGCGCTGTGCCTCGTACACCCGCACGTAGCTCTCCTGCGCCAGGTCGGCCGCGGTGGCGCGGTCGGGTACCTTGCGGGACAGAAAGCTCAGCAGCTCGCGGTAATAGCGTTCGAACACGGGCGCACCACAGCCGGGAAGGGTTGGTCGAAGTCCAGGGGCAGGTTGGCTTCGACACGGCGTGGCTACCTGAGAGATTCAGAACAAAAGAAAACGCGAGATTATGTGCGGGTTCAACCCTCCGATCGCCGAAGGGTAGGCATTTCGCCTGCCGCGCACGGCATGCGTGCGGGCTACCCTCCCCTTCGGCCCCGTCCGGACTCGCCTGCCCTCAGTTCCCGCACGCCGGGTGCTTTTGCCCTTCGGTGGTGTTCGGCAGGCCCAGGAAGTCCAGGATGTGCGGCGTCGTGCCATCGACCTGCGTCAATGCGGTACCCCCGAGGTTGCCCAGGCAGTAGCTGGGCTTGAGCGGGTTCTGGTGGTTGTTGTTCAGGATCAGCAGCGTGCTGCGCTCGGCCGCCGTCTGCCCGCCGTGGCTGCTGCCGGTGCCGCCGTGGTCGGAGGTGACGACGATCAGCCATTCTTCATTCGCGTAGTTCGGCCGCGACGTGAGCGCCGTGAGCACCTGCTGGATCTGCTGGTCTTCGCCGGCGATCTTGCCTTGGTAGAACGCGTTGAGCGGTTCGTAGCTCGGCGCGTGGATGTCGGCGTTGTGCAGGTAATAGAAGATCGCCGTCGGCGGGTGCTTCCAGCTCAGCCAGCCTTTCACCGCATCGGTGGCCTGCTGCGAGTTCTTGGCTGCGTTGGCGACCACGAAGTCGGCCAGCGCCGGGCGCAGGTTGTGGGTGATGTTGAACCAGTCGCCCACCACCGCTGTCGTGGCCGTCGGCCAGGCCGCCTTGATCTGGTCGAACACGTGCGTCTTCTTCAGCGGCAAGGTGGTGGTGTTCGAGGTCACGCCGTGCTTGTCGGCCCAGAAGCCGGTGAACACCGACGACCAGCCCGGCCCGCTCACGGTTGCCTGCTTGGTGCCGCCCGCCAGCACGTTGCCGTGGAAGGCGCCGCCGGCGATCAGCGCCGACATCGCGGGCGTCTGCACGCAGCCCGCGCACTGGATGGCGTCGCCGCGCAGGCCGTCGATGCCGATCAGCAGGATGTGCTTGTTGCCGGGCACGGGGTTGGGAACGCCCTCGCCCGCGATCAGCGAGTAATGGTCGTAGGGGTTGCCGACGTAGTCGGTCTTCAGGCCGCCGATGTCGCTGGCGCGCTTGTCGCTGAGGTCGCAGCGCTGGTTGGTCTTGTGGTAGTCGAAGGACTTGCACCACGACGAGCGGCTCGCGTCGGTGCAGGCGTTGGCGCAGTCGGCGGGCGTCACGGCCTGCAGGGCCTCGGTGTTGTAGCCGCTGATGGCCGCATTGGGCGTGTGCGCGAAAGGCTTCAGCGGATCGGGCTTGAGGCTGTAGTGGTCGTAAGGGTTGCCGGGGTAGTCGGTCTTCAGCCCGCCCACGTCGGCGGCGCGCTTGTCGCTCAGGTCGCAGCTCTGGCCGGCCTTGTTGTAGTCGAACGAGACACACCAGGCGCCGCGTGGCGCACCCAGGCAGGCCGACGCGCACATCTCGGGCGTCGACTGCGTCAGGTTCTCGATGTTGTTGCCGGAAATGGCGGCGTTCGGCGTGGCCGCGAAAGCGTCCAGCGAGGCAGCGCTTGCATGTCCTGCCAGCGCTGCGAACAGCAGGCCCGCCAGGGATGCACGGATCGATGACTTCATGAGGTCTCCTCATCACAGGGTCGTGGGGTGATTCCCGGGCACCGCCTCGCCGTTTTTTCAGTGCGAGTGCAACGCCGGGCGGAGTAAATCACCGCCGCCTGCCATCGATCCAATTCAAAAATCTTCGATGTTGTATTGAGCAGAGCTATACATCGACGTGTCACGCAACGCGGTCAGGCCACGATCAAACCGCGCGGTTCGAGAACGCCATCACCCCGTCGTCCACGCGCCCGAGGCGCAGCAGGAGGATGTCGCGCAGGTAGTTCTGGTGCAGCTTCCACGGCGTGCGCGCCCCCTGCTTCGGAAACTTGTCGAGCGAGCGCTGCACGTAGCCCGAGCTGAAATCGATCCACGGTTCGGGCGACAGGTCGGGGCCCGCGTTGTGCGGCGTGCATTGCCGCCAGCCGTGCTTGTGCATGTGGTTCAGCAGCCGGCAGACGTAGGCGCAGGTCAGGTCGCACTTGAGCGTCCACGAGGCGTTGGTGTAGCCGAAGGACGAGGCCAGGTTGGGCACGTCGCTGTACATCATGCCCTTGTAGTTGAAGGTCGCTGCGGGGTCGACGCGGCGGCCGTCCACGCTCAGTTCGATGCCGCCGAGCACCTGCAGTTCGAGACCGGTGGCGGTGACGATGATGTCGGCCTCCAGCTCACGGCCTGATTTCAGCTTCAGGCCACTTGGCGTGAAGGTGTCGATATGGTCCGTGACCATCGAGGCGCGCCCCGCGTTGAGCGCGGCGAACAGGTCGCCGTCGGGCACGAGGCACAGGCGCTGGTCCCACGGGTTGTAGCGCGGCGTGAAGTGCGTGGCGATGTCGTAGCCGGGCCCGAGCGCGTGGCGCACACCGCCCAGCAGCATGCGCCTGACGCGCGCCGGCTTGCGCCGCGCGAGACGGAAGAACAGCATGCCGAGCGTCACGTTCTTCCAGCGCGTGAGGCGGTACGCGGCCATCGCCGGCAGCAGGCGCCGCAGGCGATTGGCAATGGGGTCTTCGGCCGGGCGCGCCACCACGTAGGTCGGCGAGCGCTGCAGCAGCGTGACGTGCGCGGCGGTCTGGGCCATCGCAGGCACCAGCGTCATCGCGGTCGCGCCGCTGCCGATCACGACCACGCGCCGGCCGCTGTGGTCCAGGTCGGCGGGCCAGTGCTGCGGATGGACGATGCGGCCTTGGAAGTCGGCCATGCCGGCGAAGTCGGGCGTGTAGCCCGCCTCGTAGCGGTAGTAGCCGCTGCACAGGAAGAGGAATTTGCAGCGCCACTGCACGGGCTGCTTGTCGGGCCCCTGCTCCACATCGACCGTCCAGCAGGCGTCGGCGCTCGACCAGGCGGCGCGCACCACGCGGTGCTGGTAGTGGATCTTGTCGTCGACGCCGTGTTGGCGCGCGGTGTCGCGTACGTACTGCAGGATCGACGGGCCGTCGGCGATCGCCTTGGCCTGCGTCCACGGGCGGAACACGTAGCCCAGCGTGTACATGTCGGAGTCGGAGCGCACGCCCGGGTAGCGGAACAGGTCCCAGGTGCCGCCGCTGCGTTCGCGCCCTTCGAGGATCGCGTAGCTGCGGCCCGGGCACTGCGCCTGCAGGTGGCAGGCGGCGCCGATGCCGGACAGGCCGGCGCCGACGATCAGGACATCGACATGCGGCGGCGCGACGGCCGGTTGTGCTGCTTCCATCGGTGGTTCGTCTCCTGTCTCATGGCTTGTTGTTGTCTTGGTTTTCTGCAGGCGTGCGCCGGATCATCAGCCAGGCACTCACCGCGCTCAGTACGGCCAGGCCGGCGCTCAGCAGCATCACCCAGCGGAAGCCCGCGACGAAGGATTCGGCCACCGCGCGCTTCACGGCGGCGACCGTGGCCGCATCGGCACCCGGCGGCGCGCCGGCCGCGGCCAATCGGTCGCGCTCGGCCGCAAGAAAAGCCCGCACCTCGTCCGACGCGCCCATCGCCTGCAGCCGCTCGGCCAGCGCCGCGTCGAAGGCCCAGGCCATGATGGCGCCGAACACGGCAATCGCCAGCACCGCCGCCGCGCGCGACACCGCGTTGTTCACGCCCGAGGCCACGCCCGCGAGGTCGGGCCCCACGGCATTCATGACCGTGGTGGTGAGCGGCGCCACCGTCACCGTCATGCCGAAGCCCAGCACCACCACGGCGGGCAGGAAACCGCTCCAGTAGCTCGCCCCCACGCCCGGCAGCGCGAACAGCGCAAAGCCCACGGCCGCGATGGCCGGCCCGATGACCAGCGGCAGGCGCGGCCCGAAGCGGTCGACCAGCTGCCCGGCCCAGCCCGAGAGCGCGAACATCAGGAAGATGAACGGCAGCAGCGCCGCGCCCGCCACCGTGGCCGAATAGCCCTGCACCTGGATCAGGTTGAGCGGAAAGAAATACAGCCCGCCGCCCAGCGCCGCATACAGCAGCAGCGTCAGCAGGTTGGCGCCGCTGAAGTTGCCGATGCGCAGCAACGACAGCGGCAGCATCGGCGTGCGCGCCCGGCGTTCGGCGACGACGAAGCCGATGCTGCCCGCAATACCGATCGCCAGCGCCGCGAGCACAGCCGGCGAACGCCAGCTCTGCGTCGGCGCCTCGATGAAGGCGTAGACGATGCCGCCGAGCCCGGCAGTCGCCAGCAGCGCGCCCCACAGGTCGAGCCCGCCGCGTGCCGCGGCGCCTTTGCTCTCGGGCACGTGGCGGCGCACGATCCACAGCACCAGCAGCGCCATCGGCACGTTGATGAGAAAAGCCCAGATCCACGAGAAGTGATCGACCAGGAAGCCGCCCAGCACCGGCCCCACCGCCGCCGTGATGCCGCTGAAGCCCGACCAGGTGCCGATGGCCTTGCCGCGTTCCTTCTCGGGAAACGAGGCGCTGATGAGCGCCAGGCTGCCCGGCACCAGCAGCGCGCCACCGATGCCTTGAATCGCGCGTGCAGCGATGAGCTGTTGCACGTCGGCCGCCAGTGCACAGCCAACTGACGACAGGGCGAACACGACGACGCCGATGGCAAAGATGCGCCGCCGCCCGTAGTGGTCGCCGAGCGCGCCACCCACCAGCAGCAGCGCCGCGAGCAGCAAGGCGTACGACTCGACCACCCATTGCGCCTGGAAGGCCGTGGCATGCAGATCGGCCTGGATGGCAGGCAAGGCAACGTTGACCACGGTGCCGTCGATGAAGGCCATGCTCGAGCCGACGATGGCCGCGGCGAGCACCCAGGGCTTGGAGGCTTCAGGGCAGGCGCCCTCTTCCGTGGGAGATGGAGACCCATGCAGGATCAGCGTGTCGTCGCAGGGCGCCTTGCCGATCTGTGCCATCGGGCCTCCGTTCTAGCGGATGGTGGCGTGCCTTCCCCCGTCGGGGAAAGGTGAAAGCCTCAGGTCGCGCACGCCGTCGCGCCCGGGTTCGTCCGCGCCGCATTCACGCTGCGCGCCATGGCCGCCGCCGCCGCGGCCGTCACGCGCTGCGCGCCTTGCGCCAGCGCATCCATGCCGCCGCCGGTGGCTTCGCCCGCGTCGAGCCGGCACACCAGCGTGCGTGCCTCGTCGGAGCGGCGCAGGGTCCAGGTGAAGCCGGCGTCCACGCGCCCGCCGTCCACCATCTCGAACTGGCGCACCTGCACCGCCACGCGCCACACGGGCTGCGAGGTCTGGCGGCCGCCCTGCGTGACGTCGAGCGCGCCGAGCCGGCTGGCGATGCCGCTGCCCAGCGCATCGCGCAGCTCGTTCTCGAAGGACGAGGCCCAGCGGTGCTGCTCGAGCACGTCGACCTGCACGCCGCCGGTCGGGCGGCGCACCACCATCTGCGGGCGCGCCAGCCGTTCGGGCACGGCCACGGGCGCGAGCTCGATGTACAGCGGCGCGGCGGCATCGGGCTGGCGCGGCGCGGCATCGGTGAGCGCGGGCGGGCTGGCCAGCGTGTAGTAGCTGTCGGGCTTGCTCGCGCAGCCGGCCAGCACCATCAACGCGGCGGCGCCCGCGAGCGCGAAGGTCGTCGTCGTCTTCATTTCTTGTCGTCCGGTTTGCCGCGCAGCAGCGATTCGGGATGGCGTTCGAGGTAGTCGGTCAGCACGCGCACCGAACCGGCGGCGCGCGTCAGCTCGCGCAGAGTCTGGCGCATGTCCTGCTGCAGCGGTGAGTCGTCGGCCAGCGTGCGTTCGGCCGAGTTGACGGTCTTGCGCACGTCCTTCATGGCGGCGGCCAGCTCGGGCGTCACGTCGCTGTTGATGCGGCTGACGGTCTGCTCGGTGCTGGTGAGCGTCTTGTTGAGCGTGGCCAGCGTGGTGCGCAGGTCGGTGGCGATCTGCTCGTAGGGCACCTTGTTGAGCTTGGTGGCGATTTCCTGCACCTGCGACTGGATCTCGTCCAGGCCGTTGGCGATGGTCGGCAGCTCGATCGGGCTCTTCGACAGGTCGATCTTCGCGGGCGGCGCCTTCGGGAAGAAGTCGAGCGCCACGTAGACCTGGCCGGTCAGCAGGTTGCCGTTGCGCAGCTGGGCGCGCAGGCCCTTCTCGGCCAGGAAGCGCAGCCGTTCCTGCTGCGTCGCGCGCGACTCCGTGGCTTGCGCACCGGCACCGCTCTCGCGGCGGCGCAGGCGGTCAGGGTAGATCTGCACCAGCACCGGCATGCGGAACTCGCGCTCGGCGCGGTCGAACTCGACGCCGATGGATTTCACCTCGCCCAGCACCACGCCGCGGAAGTCGACCGGCGCGCCCGGCGTGAGGCCGCGCAGCGACTGGTTGAAGTACATCAGCAGCGTCTGCGAGGGGCCGTCGGGCTCCTTCATGGCGGCGCTTTCGTCCTGCGCCAGCACGAAGGCCGTGTTCTCCTTGGCCAGCGGGCCCATGGCGTCGTCGGGCGCCTGGAAGGCGATGCCGCCGAGCAGGATGGTGGCCAGCGATTGCGTGCGCAGCGTGAAGCCGCTGGCGCTGAGCTGCGCGTCGATGCCGCTGGCCTGCCAGAAGCGCGTGTTCATGCCGACGAACTTGTCGTACGGCGCGTTCACGAACACCCGCAGCGTGACGCCGCGGCCGTCGCCGTCGAGCTCGTAGGCCGCGACCTGCCCGACCTTGATGCGCCGGAAGTACACGGGCGAACCGACATCGAGCGAGCCCACGTCGCGCGCCCGCAGCAAAAACTGCTGGCCCGAGTCGCCGCGCGTGACGATGGGCGGCGCTTCGAGCCCGGTGAACTCGCCCGCGGTTTCCTTCTCGACACCCGCGTCGGCGCCGATGTAGGCGCCCGACAGCAGCGTGCCCAGGCCCGAGATGCCCGAGGTGTCGAGCCGGGGCCGCACCACCCAGAAGCGCGAGTCGGCCGAGGTGAAGCCCTCGGCGTCCTTGTTGAGCTGCACCAGCACGCGCACGTGCGAGCGGTCGCGCGCCAGCCGCAGGCTCTGCACCAGGCCGATCTGCACGTCCTTGTATTTCACGGCGGTCTTGCCGGCTTCGAGGCCCTCGGCCGTCTTGAAGGTGAGCACGATCTCGGGGCCACGCTCCATGAGGATGCGGGCCACCAGTGTCACGCCGACCAGCGCGGCGACGATGGGAATCAGCCAGATCAGCGAGGGCAGCCATTCGCGGCGGCGCGCCACTTTCGGCTTCGGCAGCGCGGGCGGGGCCGACGCTGCCGGACGGTCTTGCGGTTGCGTGTCTTCTTCACTCATGCGATTTTCTCTTCCCTGCTTTCAATCTGTCGTTCGTCCGTGTCGGCTTGCGGCACCGGGCCGTCCCACGTCAGGCGCGGGTCGAAGCTCAGCGAGGCCAGCATGGTCAGCACCACCACCGCGCCGAAGGCCGCAATGCCCACGCCCGCGGTGATGACCGCGAAGCCCTGGATCTGCACCAGCCCCGTCAGGAGCGACACCACGAACACGTCGAGCATCGACCAGCGTCCGATGATCTCGATGATGTGATACAGCTTGGCCCGCTCGCGCCGGCGCCAGTTGCTGCGCCGCTGCGCCAGCACCACAAGCAAGAGCAGTACCGCCAGCTTGAACAGCGGCACCAGGAAGCTCGCGATGAACACGATGGCCGCCAGCCCCCAGGCGCCCGACACCCAGAAGTAGATGACGCCGCTCAAGATGGTGTCGTACTGCGCGCCGAACAGCGTGCGCGTGATCATCACCGGCAGCAGGTTGGCCGGGATGTACATGATGCAGGCCGCGATCAGGAAGGCCCAGGTGCGGTTCAGGCTCTGCGGCTTGCGCGTGTGCAGGTGCGTGCCGCAGCGGGCGCAGGCGTCGCCATCTTCGGCATCGCGCCAGACGGCGGTGCAGTGCGTGCAGACGTGCAGGCCGAGCGCGGCGGCCGTCGGCACCGGGTTCTCGTGGTCGTGCTCGTCGTCGGCCTGCGCCTCCCAGGGGCGTGCCGAGGCCAGGCGGGCGGGCAGCCCGCGCATGTTCATGCGCGCACCTCCGGTGCATCGGCATCGGCGTCTTCTTCATCGGCCTTGCGGAAGGTCATCTCCCAGAACGCGCCGGGGTTGAATGACAGCACGGCCGTGAGCGTCACGGTGAGCGCCACGAAGGCCCACAGCGCGGGCCCCGGCACCACCGTCGCCATGCTCGACAGCTTGACGATCGCCACCAGCACGCCGAGCAGGAAGACCTCGATCATTCCCCAGGGACGCAGCGACTGCATCATGCGCACCAGCACCGCGAAACCCCAGGGCCGGTGCGCGCGGCTCAGCGGCACCAGCAGGTAGGCCAGGATGCACAGCTGCAGCAGCGGAAACAGGATGGTCGTGGCCAGCACCAGCAGCGCCACCGGCGACATGCCCTCGGCGCTCAGCACCACCACCGCGCCGGCCAGCGTGGTCTGGCTGCGCAGGCCCTGCAGCTCGATCTCGACGATGGGAAACAGGTTGGCGATGGCGAACATGATCAGGCTCGCGACCGTCAGCGGCAGGATGCGCCGCTGCTGCGCGCCCGGGTGCCGGTCGAGCTCGGTGCCGCAGCGCGGGCACTCGGCCACGTCGCGCGGCGCCAGCGGCGTGCGGGCGTAGACCGCGTCGCAGCCCGGACAGACCACGGTGTCAGGTACTTCCTTCATGAGGCCGTACCCTACCTTATTCAGGCATGCGGACTTGTCGTCTTCAGCCGCAGACTGCTGAAAACCGCCGCCACCGCCGCGCAGCCGGCCGCCAGCACCAGCGCCACCACCGGGCCATGCCCGCCGTGCGGGCTCCAGACGCTGAACACCGCCGCCAGCACCACGGCCCCGAGCGTCTGCCCCGTGAGCCGCGCCGTGCCCAGCATGCCGCTGGCCGCACCACTTCGGTGCGCGGGTGGCGAACTCACGATGGTGTGGTTGTTGGGCGACTGGAACAGGCCGAAGCCCAGGCCGCACAGCGCCATGCGCCAGGCGATGTCGGCATTGCCCGGGTGCGCCGGCAGCGCCGCCAGCAGTGCCAGGCCCGTGGCCAGCAGGCCCAGGCCGATGCCGCCCAGCAGCCCGTCGGGATAGCGCCCGATGAGCCGCCCGGCGATGGGCGCCATCACCACGATGGCCAGTGGCCACGCCGTGATGAGCAGGCCGGCCTCGATGTGGCTGCGGCCGTACACGTCGAGCAGCAGGAATGGCAGCGCGATGTAGGCCAGCATCTGCGCGCAGAACGCCGCCACCGAGGTGCCCATCGACAGCGCGAACACCGGGATGCGCAGCAGGTCGATGGGAAAGAGCGGCACCGCCTGCGTGCGCTGGCGCCGCAGGTAGACGAAACCCACCGCCAGCCCGGCGCCCAGCGTGGCCCAGGCCGACCACGGCGTGCCCGTGGCCTGCACCCCGCCCTCGCGCACGCCCAGCTGGTCCACGCCGAGGAAGACCAGCGAGAACATCAACACGTTGAGCGTCACGTCGACCAGCGAGAAGCGCGCGCCGGCGGCCGGCGCCGAGCGGTTGAACGGCAGCGCGCGCATGCCCAGCGCGAAGGTGACGATGCCCAGCGGCACGTTGATGGCGAAGAGCCACGGCCACGACGCCACCGACAGGATCGCCGCCGCCACCGAAGGCCCGGCCACCGACGAGGTGGCGACCACCAGCGAATTGATGGCCATGCCCCGCCCCAGCTGCGCCGAAGGGAACGTGAGCCGCACCAGCGCCGCGTTGACGCTCATGATCCCCGCCGCGCCCAGCCCCTGCAGGGCGCGCGACGCGATCAACGTGGCGAGTGAGTTGGCGAAGGTCGCGGCCAAAGACGACACGGTGAACACCGCCATGCCCACCAGGTACACGCGCCGGTAGCCCACGAGGTCGCCCAGCGAGGCCAGCGGCAGCAGCATCACCAGCGTGGCGATCTGGTAGGCGTTGACCACCCAGATGGCCTGCGCCGGCGTGGCTTGCAGCTCGCGCGCGATGCCCGGCAGCGCCAGGTTGACGATGGTGCCGTCGAGCACCGAGACCGTGAGCCCGAGGATGATGACCAGCATCGCCCAGCCGCGCGCGGGCGCGGCCAAGCCGTCGAGGGGAAGCGGCTTGGCGTCGCTTGCTGCGGCGGCCGTCATGTCAGGCCTCCTGCGCCCTGCTCCCGGTCGGCTCGGAGCGCACGCCGCCGAGCGTGAGCCAGGTCAGCACCAGCGCGATGAGCGCACCGGCCGCCATGCCCGCCACCATCGGCAGCGGACGGCCGTTGGAGAACAGGCCCACCACCGCCATCGCCAAGGCGCCGGTCAGCATCTGCAGCGTGCCCAGCAGCGCCGAGGCCGTGCCGGCGATGGCGCCGTGCATCTCGAGCGCCAGCACGCCGGTGGTCGGGATCACCAGGCCCATGAAGCCCGAGGCGATGAAGTACAGGACGATCAGCACCCACAGGTTGTCGCCGCCCATCGCGAAGTACACGAACATGGCGACCATCGCCACGCCGCAGCAGGCCACGCCGAACTTGACGAGGTTGACCAGCCCGTAGCGCTCGCCCAGCGAGCCTGTGAACTGCGAGGCCGCGATGAAGGCTGCGGCGTTCACGCCGAAGGCCACGCTGTACATCGCGGGCGACAGGCCGTAGTGGTCGATCATCACGAACGACGAATTGGCCAGGTAGGTGAAGAAGCCCGCCATGGCGAAGCTGCCGATGAACACCAGGCCGAGGTAATGCCAGTCGCGCAACAGCAGCCAGTAGGCCGACAGCGCGCTGCCCAGGCTGCTTTCGACGCGCTCCGAGGCCGGACGCGTTTCGTCGAGCAGCTTGACCATCATGGCCAGGCCCGCCACCGCGGCGATGGTGACGGCCCAGAACACGCCGCGCCAGCCGGTGAAGGCGATGACCAGGCTGCCCGCGAGCGGCGCCAGGATCGGCGACACGCTGAACACAAGCATCAGCAGCGACATCAGCCGCGCGGCGTCGGTGCCGGTGTGCAGGTCGCGCACCACGGCGCGCGGAATCGCCATGCCGGCGGCCGCGCCCAGGCCCTGCACGAAGCGCAGCGCGATCAGGGTCTGGATATCGGTGGCCAGCGCGCAGCCCACGCTGGCCAGCGCGAACAGCACCAGCCCGGCATACAGCGGCGGCTTGCGCCCGACCATGTCGGAGATCGGGCCGTAGAGCAACTGGCCCGCGCCGAGCGACAGGAAGAACGCGGTGAGGCTCATCTGCACCGCGCCGATGTCCGCATGCAGGCTCTGCCCGATAGCGGGCAAGGCCGGGAGGTACATGTCGATAGCGAAAGGCCCGATGGCGGAGAGCAGGCCCAGCAGCAGGGCCATCTTGAAGAACGGAGAAGAACGCATTGGGTCGATTGTGGCGAAGGCTCGCAATCGGTGCAGGCGTGGGGTCGGCGGCCTGGGCCGCTAGTGCATTCGTTCTACCGGGCGGTACGCCGCGCCCGCTCAGTACAGGGTGGCCTGCTGCCGCGCCGGCAGTTCGCGGTCGTAGGTGGCGCCGTCGAAGGCCGCATCGGTCAGCGCCGAAAGGATGGCGCCCGGCGTCGGAACGGTGCGCGGCGCGTCCTGCGGCACCGGCGCCCAGAGCTTCGAACGCTGGATCGCGCGGGCGCACTGGAAGAACACGGTCTCGACGGCGACCTCGATCACGCACTGCGGCGCGCGCCCTTCCACCGCGAAGCGCGCCAGCAGCTCGGGTGCCACGCGGATGCGTGCGCGTCCGTTCACGCGCAGCGTCTCGCCCACGCCCGGAATCAGGAACAGCAGGGCCACGCGCGGGTCGGCCACGATGTTGCGCAGGCTGTCGATGCGGTTGTTGCCGCGCCGCTCGGGCAGCAGCAAGGTCTTGTCGTCCTGCACCGCGACGAAGCCCGGGGCGTCGCCGCGCGGCGAGGCGTCGAGCCCGCCGGGGCCGGTGGTCGCGAGCACCGCGAACGGCGATGCGGCGATCAGCGCCTGGTAGCTCGGGTGCAGGTACGGCACTTCCTTCTTGAGCGAGGCTTCGCCCGGCTGGCCAAACAGGGCTTCGAGTTCGGCGACGGTGTCGATGGTGGTCATGGGGCGATGTTCTCCTGGATCGGGGTGGGTGGCGATGCGCGCCGGACACAGGCCAGCGCCGCGATCGCCAGCAGCAGCGCGGCGGTGCCGTAGATCCACGGCGGCGAGGCAATGGGCAGCAGCACGCCGGCCAGCAAGGGTCCGGCGCCCGCGCCGATGTCGCGCCAGACCGCGCGGGCCGCCAGCGCCCGCACGCGCTCCGGCCCCGGTGTGCGACGCGCCACGATGGGCGGCAGGAGCGGCAACTGCAGTGCGCGCAGCACCACGATCAGCGCCGCGCAGCTCCACAGCCAGCCCAGGCCAAAGCCCACGAGCGCGAGCGACGTCACCAGCGACAGGCTCACGAGCAGGCGCTCGGCGCCGAAGTGCTCCGCCATGCGCCCGCCCACCGGCCCGAGGAAGATTTCCGCGAGGTAGCGCAGCGCCATCAGCACGCCGGCCACGATCACCGCGCCGCCGGGCAGCAGGTCCTTGCCGAGGTACGACAGGCCCACGATGAACAGGCCGTCGAGCGCCAGCCCTTCCATGAAGGACCAGCCGTCCAGCGCGTTCGGCCGCGAGAAGCGCCGTGTCGGCGCGGCGCTGTGGTGCGGCTTCGACGGCAGCCGCCGGGTGACGAACAGCGCGAGCAGCGACACCACCGCCAGCACGCCGAAGATCGCGCGCGGCCCGACCGTGTACGCCAGCAGCGCACCGAGCGGCAACGCCAGCACCGGCCCCGTCGCGATGAAGGCGCGCGAACGCCCGCTGCGCCGCGCGGCACCGAGCGGGTCGGCCGTGGCCAGGGCCTGCGTCGACAGGTTGAGCGCCGCGAAGCACAGGCCCCAGGTCAGCCGCAGCGGCAGCAGCGCCCAGAACCCCGAGAGCGTGGCGTAGCCCAGCCCGCAACACGCGGCGGCCACCACGGCCAGCGTGCAGCTCGCCCGGTCGCCATGGCGCGCATAGAAACGCGCCACCCAGCCGTAGCCCGCGATGCGCACCAGCCGGTTGGCCGCCAGCAGCAAGCCGACCTCGGCCAGCGAGACGCCGAACTGCGACGCATACATGGGCAGCAGCAGGTACAGCACCACATCGGCCGGCAGCGACAGGCCGAGCGCCATGGCGGCGTGGCGGGAATCCAGGTCGGTGGAACGGACGGGAACGGCGGGAGAAAGCGGTGGTGCGGCGGACATCGAGCCCGTATCGTGCCCGCTCGCGCTGCCCGCCGACAAACGACATTCCCGCGCGGCATGCGTGAGAAAATCGCACGCATGCCGCTTCGCGAACCGCCCCTCCATGCCGTGCGCGCCTTCGTGGCGGCGGCCCGCCACCTGAGCTTCACGCGTGCCGCGGTCGAACTGCACGTGACGCACAGCGCGGTGAGCCGGCAGATCAAGAGCCTCGAGGCCTGCCTGGGCGTGGCGCTGTTCGAACGCCGCATCCGGCAGGTCACGCTGACGCCCGAGGGCCAGCAGTTCTTCGCGGAAACCGAACCCGCGCTCGCGCAGATCCACGCGGCGGCCCGCGCGCTGCAGCTGCAGGGCCCGGCGCGCGCGGTGCGCAGCAACGTGCGGCCCTCGTTCGCGGTGCGCTGGCTGATTCCCCGGCTGCCATCGTTCGTGGAACGCCATCCCGATATCGAGCCGCAGGTCGTCACCAGCACCGTCATGCCCGAACAGGCCACGGACAGCTTCGACATCGCCGTGCGCCGCGGCCTCGAGGGCTGGCCGTCGTCGATCCAGGTGCGGCCTTTCCTCGAAGACGAAGTGCTGGTGGTCGGCGCGCCCGCGCTCTTCAAGGCGCAGCCGCTGCCCGACCTGCGCGCCCTCGCCTCGCATGTGCTGCTGTCGGCGCGCACGCGCAAGGACGATTGGGACGACTGGAAGAAGCAGGTCGGCGCACCGCGCGCGCGGCCGGCTGGTCGGCTGCAATTCGATCACCTGCACTTCGTGCTGCAGGCCGCGGTCGACGGCCTGGGCATCGCGCTGGCGCCGACTTCGCTGGTGGCGCACGACCTGGCCTCGGGGCGGCTGCAGTCGCCGCTGCCTGGGTTGCGGATGACGCTGGAGCGCTACTACTACGGCCTCGCGCCCGACGCGGTGCCCGAGGCAGTGTGCGTGGCCGAGTGGTTCGAGCAGATGAACGCGGGCTGAGGCTTCCACGTCCGTAAACGGCCAGCGGCAGACTGGCGCGGCCCCGAGGATGCGGTCTTTCTCTTCGTGCCACGCCCCATGCCCTCGCCTCTTCCCCGTTCCTTCTCCCACCTCGCCTGGGCCAATCTGGCGGCGCAGTCCGCCGAACAACTGAGCCTCGCGGCCGTGCCGTTGGTGGCCGTGCTCGCACTCGGCGCCGGGCCGGGCGAGATCGGCTTCCTGGCGGCGGTGCAGACGCTGCCCTTCCTGCTGGTCTCGCTGCCGATGGGCCTGCTCGCGGACCGCATGTCGCGCCGTCGCCTGATGGTGTGGGCCGAGGGCCTGCGTGCGGTGTCGCTGCTGGCCTTGCTTGGCATGGTGCTGTCGTCGACGCTGGGTATCGGCGGGCTGGCTGTGCTCGGCTTCGTCGGCGCGGTCGGCACCGTGGGCTTCAGCGTCGCGGCGCCCGCGCTGGTGCCTGCCCTCGTACCGCGCGACGCGCTGGCGCGTGCCAACGGGCGGCTGGAGCTGGCGCGCAGTGCCGCCTTCACGGCCGGACCCGCGCTCGCGGGCGCACTGGTCGCGTGGGCTGGCGCGTCGTCGGCCTTCGTGCTGGCGTCGGTGCTGTCGGTGGCGGCCGTGGGCCTGTTGCTGCGCCTGAACGAGGCGCCCCGCCCCACGGCCCCGTCGCGCCATCTACTGCGCGACGTGCACGACGGCGCGCGCTTCGTCTGGCAGCACGCGTTCCTGCGGCCGATGCTGATGACCGGCGCGGTCTTCAACATCTCGTGGTTCGTGCTGCAGGCGGGCTATGTGCCCTATGCCGTGCGCGTGCTGGGCCTTGGCGCGCAGGCCGTGGGCTTCACGCTCGCGATGTACGGCGCGGGCATGGTGGTCGGTGCGCTGCTGACCTCGCGCGTGACGGCGCGCCTGCCTTTCGGTCGCGCGATCCAGGTCGGACCGGCCGTGGCTGTGGCCGCCGCTGCGACGATGGCGGCCACGCTCGTCGTGCCGACCGCCTCGCTGGCCGCGCTCTCGTTCTTCCTGTTCGGCGCGGGGCCGATGGTCTGGGTCATCACCTCGACCACGCTGCGCCAGAGCGTGACGGCCTCGGCGATGCTGGGCCGCGTGTCGGCGGTGTTCCTCACGGTGAATGCGGGTGCGCGCCCGGTCGGTGCAGCGCTCGGCGGCCTGGTCGGCGCCTTGTGGGGCGAGCCGGCCTGCCTGCTGCTGGCGCTCGCGGGCTTCGCGTTGCAGGCCGTGATCATCTTCGGTTCGCGCATCGCGGGGCTGCAGCAGTTGCCGGTGCCTGCGGCCTGAGCACGCCAGCTCAGAACAGCGAGCGCGTTCCGCTCGGCGTTGCGCCTTCGATGTCGAGCATGCGCAGCTTGGTCAACGCACCGCCGCCCGCCGAGAAGCCGCCCGGCTTGTTGCCCGCGGCCAGCACGCGGTGGCACGGCACGACCGGCGCGAAGGGGTTGTGGCCCATGGCCTGGCCGACCGCGCGCGACAGGCCCTTGTCGCCGAGCTCTTCGGCCACCTCGCCGTAGGTGCGCGTCTGCCCCGGCGGAATGCGCCGCGCGATCGCATAGACGCGCTGGTGGAATTCGGACACGCCGCGCATGTCGAGCTCGATGTCGCACAGATCGTCGGTCGCGCCTTCGAGCAGCGCCTGCACACCCGTGATGGCGTGCTGCGCGCGTGGCGACGGCGGAGCTTCCTGCAGGTCAGGAAAGCGCCGACGCATGCGCGCACGCGTCGCGGTCTCGCCCCGCTCTTCGGGCAGCTGCACACCGACCAGCCCCTGCGGCCCCCAGGCCAGCGCGCAGACGCCGATGGCGGTCGGGAACAAGGCAAAGCCGGATTCGGAAGGGGATGCGGCAGTCATCGGAGCATTGTGATTCAAGGTTGAAAAACGACGCGCGGACACGGGCGCGAAGCCCACTTCCGCAGAAGAGAAAAAGTACCAGCCGAAGACCCCGAAATACCAGACTTTCATTCGGCGCTTCGAGGCATTTCCGCTCATCCTTTCGAACGCGCCGAACGTCGGCAAGCCGTTGTCGGACATGTGCATCGGCCCCTAGTCTCGCGCCCAGAAGTTGTCGGCTGAAATTCCAAAACAACAGGGAGACACATGCACATGAGGCCACGCGATTCTTCGCGGCCGGCGCGGCTGCGCGACCAGCGCGGACTGACGGCCATCGAGCTGATGGTCACGCTGGCGATCCTCGCGATCCTGATCGGCATCGCGGCGCCTTCGATGACGCGCTTCATCGTGCAATGGCGGCTGTCCAACGCCGTCAACGCCGTGACCGGTTCGTTGCGCACCGCACGCACCGAAGCCATCGCCCGCGCAAGACCCGTCGTCGTCTGCCAATTGCGCGCAGGCACCGAGGTCGAGTGCGAAACCGGCTCGGGCGGCAGCGATTTCGCGGCCGGCTGGATCGTCTTCGCCAAGAACGACCGCGACGGCGACTTCGCCTATTCCGAGTCCACAGACGAAGTGCTGTTGCGACAGGACGCACTGCCTAGCATCGCGAAGATTGCCCTGGGCAAAGCCGGCCGCTTTGTCTTCCTGCCCAATGGTCTGGTGAGCTCGGGGAGCAACAGCATCACGGTCGAGGCCCCCGGTTTCGAAACAGCCAGTACCACCCCATGGGCACGCAAGACGCTGTGCATCAGCAAGCCCGGGCGCATCCGCTACGCCGCGGATGGCGAAGATTGTTCGGGCAACGACGAATGAAGCGCCCCACACAACAGCGCGGTGCCACCCTCATCGAGGTGCTGGTCGCCATCGTCATCCTGGCCATCGGCCTGTTCGGCATGGCCGGCCTCACCTCGGCGGCCCTCAAGTACAACCAGTTCTCGCGCATGCGCGCCACGGGCCTGAGCCTGGTGAACGACTACGCGGAACGCGCCCGCGCCAACCTCGCCGGCTTTGCCGGCTACACCCACGCCAAGGCCTACAACGCCAGCACGCGCGAGGCTGCCTCCACGGACCCCACGCCGCCGCCCGCCGCGTGCGAGGTCGACACCTCCGTTCCCGACAGGCCGGTCAACACCTGTGGCGCGGCCATTGCCGCCTACGACCTCGCGCAGTGGCTCACGAATGTCGGGAACCGGCTGCCCGGCGGCACGGCCTATGTCACGACGGAACTGGTCGACGCGGCCTCCGGCGTGAACGGCCTGCCGGCCACGCGCGTGCTGAACATCTGGCTGATCTGGCGCGCCATCGCGGAGGACACGGGCTTCGCGCTGCACCAGACCTGCCCCATCGCCGGCGCCAACATCGCGGCCCCGGCAGAGGTGAACTGCATGTACTTCCGGGTCACGCTGTGAGCACCGTCTTCACTGCACTCCCACGCACGCGCAACGCGGCCCGCGGCTTCACGCTGATCGAGCTGATGATCTCGCTGACGATCGGGCTGGTGATCCTGGCCGCCGCCCTGTCCACGTTCTCGACCTCCAGCCGCAGCAGCCAGTTGTCGCAGGCCGAGACGCAGTTGAACGAGGACGGCATCCTCGCGCTCAACCTGATCCAGCAGCAGCTCAAGCAGGCCGGCTACTCGCAGCAGCTCATCCCGAGCAACGGCGCCACGGTGATGGGCAACTACGCCGGCCCCGCCGTGCGCGGATGCACCGGCGGATTCACCGACGCCGCAGCCGCCTTCGACAAGCTGTCGTGCACGGGCAAAGGCAGCGACGCCATCGCCATCCGCTACGAAGCCACCACCGACAACACCATGCCCACGGGCACCGACGCCAAGCTGGCGACGAACTGCCTGGGCAACGGCATCAACGCCCTCACGCCGACACAGGTGAACCCGCCGCCCACGCCGGCACCCGACGCGCCCCCACCCGGCGACTACGCCCTGGCCGACAACCGCTATCTGGTGACAGACGCGAGCACGGCACCGATGCTGTCCTGCCGCGGCATGGAAAAGCGCGACGCCGTCAACGCCATCGGCCCCTCGCAGCCGCTGCTGGCCAACGTCGAGAGCATGCGCATTCTTTATGGCGTGGCCAGCCGTCCCAGCATCGAGCTGGCGGCCACCTACGACCCGCTGCGGCACCAGATCGTCAAGTACCTGGATGGCGCGGGTGTCGATGCCCTACCCGGCAGCGGCGTTCTTGCCGATCTCGCCGAAGACCGTTGGAGCCGCGTGCTGAGCGTGCGCGTGTGCCTGCAGATGCGCAGCGACCGGCCGGTGCGCGACGTGCCCGACGGTGGCCTTGCCTACAAGCGATGCGACAACACCGACCGCACCGGCACCGACGGCTACCTGCGCAGGACCTTCACCACCACGGTGCTGCTGCGCAACCGCCTGATCACCCCATGAACACGAAGCCATCCCCTCTTCCGCGCCGCGTCGCCGGCCGTGCGTACGAACGCGGCGTGGTCCTGATCGTCACGCTGGTCCTGGTCGTGATCCTGTCGCTGGTCGGCACCTTCGCGATCCGCAATGCCACGCAGAGCGAGCGCAGCGTGAACGGCATCCGTTCGACCGAGGTCGCGCGCGAGGCCGCCGAGACCGCGCTGCGTTTTTGCGAACAGGTGGCCATCTTCGACGGCGACGACAAGGACTACACCGACTACGCCTCCGTCGGCATGCGCGCCCGGATCATCACGACCCCCATCGGCTCGGAGTTCGACGAAACCGCGGCATGGCGCAAGAAGGCCAGCTGGGTCAGCAACAGCGCGATCGTCGTTCCGAAGGCCTACGTCAACAAGAAGCCCACCGGCACCGCGGTCGACGCGACGCCCCTGCAGATCGAACCGCGCTGCCTCATCCAGAAGATCGCCACCACCTCGACGCCCAGCCTGACCGGCTACCTGATCACCGCCCGGGGCTTTGCCAACAACGCCAGGTTCGAGACGTCGACCGGCATCGCCACCCAGGGCGCCGAAGCGTGGCTGCAGTCCGTGCTGACGCGCGACAAATGACTTCATGACCTTCATCGCCATGACACACCTGCCTTCTGCTTCTTCGCGCTCCCGCCGCGGCTTCACGCTGATCGAAGTCATGGTCGTCGTCGCGATCGTCGCCATCCTGGCCGCCATCGCGCTGCCGAACTACCAGGAGCACGTGCGCCGCTCCAAGCGCGCCGAAGCCCAGGGCATCCTGATGGAGGCCGCGCAGTTCATGCAGCGCTACTACTCGGCGAACGATCGCTACACCGCTGCCGCGGGCGATGCCGGCGAGGAGACCGAGCAGAAGAAAGGCGCAGAGAGCCTGTTGCCCAAGGCCTTGCAGCAGTCGCCGAAGTCCGGCGCCGCCAACTACACCATCGCCGTCTTCGCGCGCGACACCCCACCCAGCTTCATCCTCAAGGCCACCCGCACCGGCAGCATGACCGGCGACCGCTGCGGCACGCTGACCTTGAGCGGGCTGGGCGTGAAGGACATGGACGACGAGGTCACGGGACTGCTGACGAAGGAGTGCTGGAGATGAATCTCGCACGCCTTATCAGCGCCCCACTTTCAACCGCAGGGAAAACCGCATGACCGCCACGCGCCCGTTTCTTGTTCCGGCACCCGCCAAGGCTGCACGCATGCGGCGAGCCTTCGTCAGTCTCGCTGTCGCGTGGGGCGCGGCGCTTCTTCCCGTTGGCGACGCGCTGGCTGCCACGACGCCAAGCCAGGCCCCGCTGTACAACGCCGTGCCGGGCGCCAAGCCCAACCTGATGTTCGTTTTGGACAACTCCGGGTCAATGGACGACGAGATGCAGGACGGGTATGCGGTCAACGACCAGTGCAAGGGAGCAGAGAAGAATTGCGAGGGCAAGTTCGGGTGGTATTCGATGCGGTCCAGCAACATCAACACCCAGTACTACAACCCGGCGATCACCTATAGCGCCAGAGTCGATGCGACCGGAAAGGAAAAGCCCAACCCGGTTTCTTTCGTGGACAACCAATCGTCCACCGACAGAAGGCCCTTGCACGAAGCGGGGATGACGACAAGCACCAAGAAGTTCATCTACGTTCTGTGCAAGAACAACGACTGTTCCAGCGAGGCCAATCGAACAGTTGGCACCATCGGGGCGCTCGATGTCGGCAATGTCCCCTTGCCACCCGGACACAGGCGAACCGACTGCGGGAGCGCCAACGAATGCACCGCGGCGTTGGAGCGCAAGAACATCGCGAACTGGTACATGTGGTACCGCAACCGCGCACTCGCCGTCAGCACCGCGCTGGGCCTGGCGATGCAGAGCTACGACAACAAGTTCAGGGTCGGGTACGTTCAATACAACCAAAGCGTGGCGGAAGTAGATCCGAGAAACCCGGCCAAACCCGCCGAGCACATCGTCAGCGGCGTCAACTACTTCAAGGACGAGTCCACCGCTTCGGGACAGAAATGGAAGTCCAGGTTCTATAGCTGGATCTACGACATCGTCCCCAACGGAGGAACGCCGAGCCACAACGCCCTGAGACTCGCCGCCGACTATTACGCCGGCAAGGAGACCGCGACCTATGCGACCTCCTCGCTGACCCACCCCTGGAAGAACGATCCGAACGACGTGACGAGCGGCGAATTGAGCTGCAGACGCGCTTACGCCATCGTGCTGTCCGATGGCGCCTGGAACTCGGGCACGGCGCAAGACATCGACACGCGCTACACAGCCACGACCGCCAGCACCAACTACGACGGCAAGCCTTCCGGAAGTGCAGCGAAGTTCAAATACGACCCCAAGGGCGCTCCCGCCCGCGACAGCCTGGACCTGCCCCAAAGGTTGAGCGCCAGAAACCTCTACATCCCCTACAGCGATGGCGGCACCAGCAGCAACGGTTTTGCCGACCTCACGGCCCGCTATTTCTGGCACACGGATTTCTCCAGCGCCCTGTCCAACGACGTGCCGCCCGTGGAGGGCCAGCACAACCCCACCTTCTGGCAGAACATGACCACGTACACCATCGGCTGGGGCCTCACGCCCTCGGGCGACTCACCCCTCAAGAAAGGGCTGACGTGGGCGCAGATCGAGAAGTACAACAGCGACTGGCTCGCCGGCAATCCGGTGACGCCGCCGCAGTGGGCGACCGGCGACCTGAACACCGGCGGCGGGGACGCGGGCGACGCCCGGCGCGTCGACGACTTCATCCGTGCCGGTTTCACCGGCGGCGGCCGTGCCTACAGCGTGTACTCGGGTGAGGACGTGCGCCGCGCGCTCGACAACGCCTTGAGCAGCATGGTCGGCTCCGGCAACGACGCCGGCGTGGCGGTATCGGGCAACAGCAACGAGTTCCAGACGCTGCAAGGCCAGTACAAGTACACGACCGAGTACCAGACGGCCGACAACAGCGGCGACATCAAGGCCTTCGCGCTGAATGCCGACGGCGGCAACGCTGTCTTCGACGATGCCGGAAAGCCGAAGCCGGCCTGGTCCGCCAACGCCAGGATGCCGGCCGTGGACAAGCGCACGATCCTTGCCCTCTCGAACTACGACCCCAACGCCCCCGGGAACGCCCAGCGCACGGCGCTCACCGACCGCACCCGGCTGAGCGACCTGCCGAGCGACCTCCAGGCCCTGCTGAACGCCGACAAGCAGCAGGCCACCGACGAACGCTTTGTCCGTTACCTGCTGGGCGAGGACCCGCAGAAGGATGTCGGCGGCACGGTCTACCGGCTGCGCAGGCAGCCCATCGGCGCCTCGGTCAACTCACCGCCGGTGTTCGTGGGGGGACGCTTCGACATGGGCTACGGCACCTTCGGCGCGGTCGACGGCAAGGACACCTATGCCGACTACAAGGCGCTCAAGACCACGCGCCCTCCCACCATCTTCGCGGCCACCAACAACGGCAAGGTCCATGTGCTGAACGCCGGCAGGAGCGACGCTGCAGGCAGCGAGCTGGCCGCGTTCATGCCCAAGGGCGCCATGGCCTCGCAGATCGACCTCGCCGGCGCGAACTTCCGCTTTCGCTACACGCTCGACGGCCCGCTGGTCGAGCAGGATGTGTACGACAGGAACGGCCAGACCCCGGCCGGCGAAAAGAACACCTGGCGCCAGCTGGTGCTGGGCACGGGCGGACGCGCGGGCCCTTTCATGTACGGACTGGAATCGCCGTTGAACAACGTCGACAGAACCCCGGGCAAGGAACACTTCCTCTGGGAAGTGAACAACAAGCACAAGGACTATCCCCACCTGGGCCATGTGACCAACAACCCCGCCGCAGGCCAGCTGGACGACGGCACCTGGGTCATGCTGACCGGCAACGGCCACTACCCCGAAACGCAGAAGGTCGGGCTGTACGTGGTGGAGGCGCTCACCGGCAAGCTCAAGCAGTTCATTCAACTCCCCACGGGCTATGGTGGCGAGGTCAGCGGCGGCAACCGCGGCCTGGGCGGCGTGGTCGCGGTGCGGGACAGCACCCGCCGCATCGTGGCTGCCTACGCCGGCGACGCCAACGGCAACCTGTGGCGCTTCGACCTGCGAAGCGCGAAGCTCGCGGCCTCCGTTCCCAGGCGGCTGTTCACCACGCCACAGGGCAGAAAGCAGCCCATCTATGCCGCGCCGACCTGGCAGGTCCACCCGGGCGACGGAAGCACGTGCACCTACAGCGCCACCTCGCAGTGCGGCGCCATCGTGGTGATCGGCACGGGCATCCTGCTCGACGAAGACGACCTGGCGATGCCGGCCACGAAGCAGGCCCTCTACGGCCTCTGGGACCAGACCCCGATCGGAGGCGACGACAAGGCCGGCGCCGTCCCGATCAACACCTCGAACCTCGTGGCGCAAACCATCAGCCCCGCGCTCAAGACCGGCGCCGGCATCGAAGAGGGAAAGGACTTCTACCAGCTCAGCACGAACGCTGTCGACTGGACGAAGAAGAAGGGATGGCTGCTGAACCTCGGCACCATCACCCACCCCGGCGCGATGGCCAACGGCGAGCGCGTGGTCGGCGACCTCGCCAACCTGGGCAGCAGCGTGATCGTCTCGTCCTTCCTGCCGGAGGACAAGAAACAGGGCATCGAATCCTGCACGGCCACGGGCAGCCTGCCCAACATCATCTACGTGCTCGACGCGTTGACCGGCAAGAACAAGAACTCCTTCGACGTGGATGGCAACGGCAGCTTCGACGCGTATTCAGTCGTCTCGATCCCCACCGGCGGCTTCACGCGCGGCAACGTGAACTCGCGCAACATGGTCGGCCAGCCCAACGAAGGCCAGCCGGACGGCAAGCCCAGGAGCAGCTGCACCAACGAAACCGGCTTTCTCACCGGCGTGGGCGGCACGCAGAAAGCCGGTGACGGCTGCCCGGACTCGCGCACCTGGCGCCGCAGCTGGCGCCAGGTGGTCTCGCCACCCTTCTGAGTGCCGAAAGAGAAAGCCGCAGCCGCCTCAGAGCATCATGTGTCGCGCCAGCAGCACCGCCACATGCACCGCCTCGCGCTGCGCGCCGTCGCCGATCTGGTGGCGGCAGCTCGTGCCGTCCGCCACCACGACCGCATCGGGCCTGGCGCGGATGGCCGGCAGCAGGCTCGCCTCGGCCATCTGCATCGACACCTCGAAGTGGCTCGCCTCGTAGCCGAAGCTGCCGGCCATGCCGCAGCATGAGCTCTCGATGAGTTCGGGCTCAGCGCCCGGAATCAGCTTCAGCACCTCCATGATCGGGCTCACCGCGCCGAAGGCCTTCTGGTGGCAGTGGCCGTGCAGCAGGATCGGCGCGGTGGCCGGCTTCAGCGCGAGTTCGAAGCGGCCGGCCTTGCGTTCGCGGGCGATGAACTCCTCGAACAGCAATGCCTGCTTCGCGACGGCTTGCGCCTTGTCGCCGAAGCCCATCACCAGCGTTTCGTCGCGCAGCGTGAGCAGGCACGAGGGCTCGAGACCGACGATGGGAACACCGGCATGCGCCAGCGGCAGCAGCGCGTCGATCAGCGCCCCGGCGCGCACCTTGGCTTCGTCCACCATGCCACTGGCCAGGAAGGTCCGGCCGCAGCAGTGGTGCCCGCCGCCCTTCTCCACCGTGTGCAGCGCATAGCCCGCAGCGTGCAGCACGCGTGCCGCCGCAAAGACGTTCTCGCTTTCGAAGGTGCCGTTGAAGGTGTCGACGAACAGCACGGCGACCTTCTCGCCGCGCGCCGCGGCGGCGAGCACCGAGGCCTGATCGGAAAACAGGCCGGCCGCCACCGCGTCCTTCGCACGCCAGAAGGTGTCGGTGCGCCATTCGGGCAGCGAGCGCTTCGCTGAAAAGCCCAGCATCTTCTCGCCCAGCCATGCCGCGCCCGGCACGCGGTTGCGCAGGTTCAGCAGCCAGGGCATGCGGCTGGCGCGGTGCGCGTAGTCGGGCATGTAGGCGACCAGCTTGTCTTTCAGCGTGTGGCCATGGCGCTTCTTGTAGTGGTCGAGAAACTCGATCTTCATCTTCGCCATGTCCACGCCGGTCGGGCAGTCGCGCTTGCAGCCCTTGCAGCCCACGCACAAGTCCATGGTCTCGTGCATGGCCTCGCTGGTGAAGGCGTCGGCGCCGAGCTGGCCCGACAGCGCCAGGCGCAGCGTGTTGGCGCGCCCGCGCGTCAGGTGCTGCTCGTCGCGCGTCACGCGGTAGCTCGGGCACATGGTGCCGGCGTCGAACTTGCGGCAGTGGCCGTTGTTGTTGCACATCTCCACGGCCTTGGCGAGGCCGCCGGTGCTGTCGCCGCCCGTGCCGGGCGCGGTGGTCACCTCGGTCACGGGGTCGGCGTTGACGTTCCAGCCCGACCAGTCGAGCACGGGCTTCAATTCGATGCGGCGGTACGGCTTCGGCGCCGTGGGCGGCGCAAAGCGGAACAGCGCGCCGTCGTCCATGCGCGGCGGGTCGATGATCTTGCCGGGGTTGAACAGGCCGATCGGGTCGAGCTGCTGCTTGATCGCGCGAAAAGCCTCGTTGATCGCCGACCCGAACTGCCACTCGATCCATTCGCCGCGGCACAGCCCGTCGCCGTGCTCGCCACTGAACGCACCCTTGTACTTGCGCACCAGCGCGCTGGCCTCTTCCGCGATGGCGCGCATCTTGGCCGCGCCGTCGGCGCGCATGTCGAGAATGGGCCGCACGTGCAGCGTGCCCACCGAGGCATGCGCGTACCAGGTGCCGCGGCTGCCGTATTTCGCGAACACCTCGGTCAGTGCGTCGGTGTATTCGGCCAGGTGTTCGAGCGGCACCGCGCAGTCCTCGATGAAGCTCACGGGTTTGCCGTCGCCCTTGAGGCTCATCATGATGTTGAGGCCGGCCTTGCGCACGTCCCACAGGTTCTTCTGCCGACCGTCGTCGGGCATCTCGACCACGCTGCCGGGCAGGCCGAGGTCGCCCATCAGTTCGACCAACCGCTTCAGCTGCGGCAGCAATGCGGCCTTGTCAGCGCCCGAGAACTCGACCAGCAGGATGGCGGCGGGCTTGCCGATCAGCGCCGTTTCCACGGTCGGCTTGAACGCGGGGTTGGCCAGGCTCAGCTCGATCATCGTGCGGTCGACCAGCTCCACCGCCGTCGGTCCCAGCTTCACGATGTGCTGCGCCGCGTCCATGGCCGCATGGAAGGTCGGGAAGTTCACGATGCCCAGCACCTTGGCGCGCGGCAGCGGCGCCAGCTTGAGCTTCAGGCTGCGGGTGTAGGCCAGCGTGCCTTCGGCGCCGATCAGCAGGTGCGCGAGGTTCACGCTGCCGTCGGCCGTGTACGGCTTCTCGCTCTGGTTGTCGAAGATGTCGAGGTTGTAGCCCGCCACGCGGCGCATCACCTTGGGCCAGTGCTGGGCCATGGCCTCGCCATGCTGGCGCGCCAGCCCGTGCACGAACTGCGCAATGCCCGCCGCGCGCGCGCCCAGTTGGCCCAGCGGACCGAATTCGACCAGCTCGCCACTCGACAGCCACGCGCTCGCGCCCAGCACGTTGTGCACCATGTTCCCGTAGGCGATGGAGCGCGAGCCGCAGGAGTTGTTGCCCGCCATGCCGCCCAGCGTGGCCTGCGCGCTGGTCGATACGTCGACCGGGTACCAGAGCCCGTGCGGCTTGAGCTGCGCGTTCAGGTGGTCGAGCACCAGGCCCGGCTCAACCGTGGCGGTGCCCTCTTCCACGTTCACCTCGAGCACCTTGCGAAAGTGCTTGCTGCTGTCGATCACCAGCGCCGCGCCCGTGGTCTGGCCGCACTGGCTGGTGCCGCCGCCGCGCGCCAGCACAGGCACCTTCAGGTCGCGGGCGATGTCGATGGCGGTGGCGATGTCGCGCTCGTTCGTGGGCACGAAGGCGCCCACCGGCGTGATCTGGTAGATCGACGCGTCGGTGGCGTAGCGCCCGCGCGAGCCGTCGTCGAACAGCACCTCGCCCTGCGTGTCGGTGCGCAGCCGGCGCGCCAGCAGTTCGCAGGTGTCGTTGGGCGGAAGAACGGTTCCGGCTGGCTGCATGTGGCTGGCGGGATCGATGCGCATGGTGGGATGTCAGCTCGCTTTGTTGGTTGTGCTCTTGGCTTGCGGGTAGATCTGCCCGGCGCGCAGCAGCTCCAGCACGGTGTCACGCTTGCGCAGCACGTGCGCCGTGAGCACCTTGCGCATGGCCTGCGCGTCGCGCGCGGCCAGCGCCTGCACCATCTGCTCGTGCTCCTCGACCGCGTGCTTCCACTTGGTCTCGTCCTGGTTGGTGCGAAAGCGCAGCGACTGCACGCGGGCGTTGATCGAGCGGTAGGTGTTCGACAGCACCGGGTTTGCCGCCGCGTCGTTGATGGCGGTGTGGATGCGCGCGTTCAGGCGGTAGTAGCCCGACAGGTCGCGCCGCGCGAAGCAGGCCATCATTTCGTAGTGCAGCGCACGCACCTCGGCCAGTTCCTCGTCGGTGATGCGCTTGGCCGCCAGCTCGCCCGACATGCCCTCGAGCATCGCCAGCACCTCGAAGGTGTTGAGCACGTCGGCCTCGGTGAGCTTCACCGCCACCGCGCCGCGGTTGGGCAGCAGGTCGACCAGCCCCTCGGCGGCCAGCAACTTGATGGCCTCGCGCAGCGGCGTGCGCGACACGTTCAGCTGCAGGCACAGCTCGCGTTCGTTGAGCTTGGCGCCGGGCGCGATGCGCCCCTCCACCAGCATGGTGCGCAGGCGCGCCACCACCTGGTCATGCAAGGCCAGCCTGGAGATTTCGATGATTTCAGCGGTCATGTGTGGTTCCCTTGTCTGCATTTTGAATGCAAAAAATAGCCGATACAACCTGGGTTGATAGGTGTAAACCAGCATACATAAATGCATTTTGAATGCAAAACTGAGCGCACAAGGAGAGCCCATGCTGCAACTCGACATCCACCCCACCGGCCGTCACTTCCTCCAGATTCCCGGCCCCAGCCCGGTGCCCGACCGCATCCTGCGGGCCATGAGCCTGCCCACCATCGACCACCGCGGGCCCGAGTTCGGCACGCTGGGCCTGAAGGTGCTCGGCGGCATCAAGGAGATCTTCAAGACGAAGCACCCGGTCGCCATCTATCCCGCGTCGGGCACTGGTGCATGGGAAGCCGCGCTCGCCAACACGCTCAGCCCCGGCGACCACGTGCTCATGTACGAGACCGGCCACTTCGCGTCGCTGTGGCAGAAGATGGCCACGCGCCTGGGCCTGTCGACCGAGTTCCTGGCCTACACCGGCACCGACGCCCACCTGCCGAATGCGCCCAGCTGGCGCCGCGGCGTGCAGGCCGAGCTCATCGAGGCGCGCCTGCGCAAGGACACCGAGAAGAAGATCAAGGCCGTGTGCGTGGTGCACAACGAAACCTCCACCGGCGTCACCTCCGACATCGCCTCGGTGCGCAAGGCCATCGACGCGGCCGGCCACCCCGCCCTGCTCATGGTCGACAGCATCTCGGGTCTGGCCAGCGCCGACTACCGCCATGACGAATGGGGTGTCGACGTCTGCGTGAGCGGCTCGCAGAAGGGCCTGATGCTGCCGCCCGGCATCAGCTTCAACGCCCTCTCGCCGCGCGCCCTCGAAACGGCCAAGCACGCCAAGCTGCCCAAGGCCTTCTGGGCCTGGGACGAGATCGTCGAGATGAACAAGGACGGCTACTGGCCCTACACGCCCAACACCAACCTGCTGTACGGCCTCTCGGAATCGCTCGACATGATCCTTGGCGAAGGCCTGGACAACGTGTTCGCGCGCCACCAGCGCTGGGCCGCCGGCGTGCGCGCCGCGGTCAACACCTGGGGCCTGCCGATCCAGTGCGCCGACCCGTCCGTGTACTCGCCCGTGCTTACCGGCGTGATCACGCCCGAGGGCGTCGACGCCGACGCCGTGCGCCGCCTCATCCACCAGCGCTTCGACCTTTCCTTGGGCACCGGCCTGGGCAAGCTCAAGGGCCGCATGTTCCGCATGGGCCACCTGGGCGACAGCAACGACCTCACGCTCGTGGCCATGGTCGCGGGTGTCGAGATGGGCATGAAGCTCAGCGGCATCAAGCTGGCGGGCAGCGGCGTGCAGGCGGCGATGGACTATTTCGCGAGCCACCAGGCCGCGCCGGTCGGCCTGCAAAAAGCAGCCTGAACCCGGCGCACGCCAACCCACACGGGCCGCAGCGCATCGCTCGAACGATGCGGCGGTCCACCACCATCCTGCCGGGCCCGCGCAAGCGGCTCCCGGCACGCATCGGATTCCCCAACCGACGGAGACAAAGAAGATGCAAAGACGTTCCCTGATCCAGGCCGCCGCCGGCGCGGCCGCCACGCTGGGCGTGCCCCGGCTGTTCGCGCAGGAGTGGCCCACCGGCCCCGTGCGCATCGTGGTGGGCTTTCCACCCGGCGGCGGCACCGACGCGCTCGCGCGCGTGGTCGCGCAGAAGCTCACGACGATGTGGGGCCAGCAGGTCATCGTCGAGAACAAGGCCGGCGTCGCCGGCGTGCTCGCGGCCGACTACGTGGCGCAGCAGCCCAGCGACGGCAGCACCCTGCTCATGGCCCACATCAACAGCCACGCGCTCGCGCCCAGCCTGCAGCCCAAGCTGCGCTACAACGTGGAGCGCGACTTCGTGCCGATCGTGCTCGTGGGCGTCACGCCCAACCTGCTCATCGCCAACCCGGGCCAGAAGGCCTTGAGCGTGAAAGACATCGTCGCCGCCTGCAAGGCCGCGCCCGGCACCGTGAGCTTCGGCTCCGCCGGCGCGGGCTCGGCCCAGCACCTGGCGCTGGAGATGTTCAAGCTGCAGGGCGGCGTCGATGCGCTGCATGTGCCTTACAAGGGCAGCGGCCCGCTGCTGGCCGACCTGATGGGCGGGCAGATCCAGTACAGCTTCGAGACCATGACTGCCGCCACCCCGCACGTGAAGAACGGCCGGGTGCTCGCCGTGGCGCAGACGCGCACCAAGCGCGCCAAGGGCCATCCGAACGTGCCGACGATGCAGGAGCAAGGCTTCGCAGGTTTCGAAGCGACCACCTGGTACGGCCTGGCCGGCCCCGGCAAGCTGCCCCCGGCCATCGCGCAGAAAGTGAACCGCGACGTCAACACCGTGCTCGCGATGCCCGATGTGCAGGAGCGGCTCGACACCTACGGCGCGGAAGACGGCGGTGGTTCGCAGGACAAGTTCAAGCAGTTCATCAGCACCGAGATCGCCAAGTGGGCGAAGGTCGTCAAGGACGGCAAGGTGCAGGTCGAGACTTGACAGTTGTCGTTCAGGGCGACGCTCCCGCCGACGGGGAGCCTTGCTCCGCGAATGTCCCCCGGGGCTTCGCCCCTGCTCCTTGATTTCGCTGCGCAAGGCACCCCATCGGCGTGAGCGTTTCAGAGCAGTTGTTGATCGGCCGCGCACCAGCAGCGCGTCCATGTGCCCAGGACACTGGGTGCTTCCCGCAGCGAAATCAAGGAGGAGGCCGCAGGCCGGGGGACATTCGCGGAGGGAAGTACCCGGTGGCCTGGGCACGCGCCCTGAACGAACCACAAGAGAAACTGAGAAGATTCAAGAATGACGCCCGACCAAAAAGCCCTCACCGAAGCCCTCATCACCGCACGCCAGGCCAACCGCACGCTCGACGCCACCCCGTGGGCCGACGCACTGCAAGACGCACCTCAAGCGTATGAAGTGCAAGACGCGGTAGCAGCAGCACTCGGCTGGTTCAACGGTGTTCCGAAGACCTGGAAGTCCGGCGGCGGCTCCCGCAGCGCCACGCTCACGCACGCCCCGCTGCCCCCGTCCGGCGTGCGCCAGAGCCCGGCCAACTTCAGCGACCTCACATTCCACACCCCCGGCATCGAGGCAGAAATTGCATTGCGACTCGGCCAGGACGTGACACCCGCCCAAGCCGCCGCACTCGACCACGACAACTCGGCAGCCCTCATCGACGCCATGGCCGTCTCCGTCGAAATCGTCGATGCGCGTTGGCAAGACCTGGCCGCCACACCCGCCCTATTGCGCCTGGCCGATTCGCAAGTCCACGGCGCACTCGTGCTCGGCGACTGGCAACCGTACGCCGCCGTCGACTGGGCCTCGCAGCGCTGCGAAACGAAGATCGGCGACGCAGAAACGGTGGTGCGCGAAGGCACGCATCCGCTGGCCGATCCGGCGTGGCTGCTGCCGATCTGGCTGCGCCACCTCACGCGCCACGGCCAGACCGTGCCCGCCGGCACCGTCGTCACCACCGGCTCGTGGGTCGGCGTGCTGCCCTGCCGCCGCGGTGATCAGGTGACGGCCGAGTTCCCCGGCATCGGCGCCGTGCGCTTGAGCGTGTAACGCCCGCCGCCCACGCCCGAGCACGCCACCAGGAAGTCGAGCACAGCCCGCACCCGCGCGGGCAGCGTGCCGGCCTTGCCGATGTACACCGCGTGGATCGGCTCGATCTCGCCCGGGTTGAACTCCTCGAGCAGCGGCACCAGCCGGCCGGCATCGATGTCGTGCTGGATGTGATACAGCGACAAGCGCGCCACGCCCGCCCCCGCAATCGCCAGCTGCCGCAACGTTTCGCCGTCGCCCGCGCGCACCGGCCCCGCCACCGGCAACATCACCATGCGGCCATCGACACGCAACGGCCAGTCGGGCGTGTTGCGCCGGTAGCTCCAGCCCAGCCGGTTGTGCGCCTCCAGCTCCTGCGGCGTGCGCGGCGTGCCGTACTTCGCCAGGTAGTCCGGCGCGGCCACGATGGCCTGGCTGGTTTCGCCCAGGCGCCGCGCCACCAGGTCGGACGACGGCAACTGGCCCCAACGGATCGCGATGTCGGCGCGCTCGTCCATCAGATCGACGATGCGATCGGTCAACGCAATGTCGAGCGTGATCTGCGGATGCATCTCGAGCAGGCGCGGCACCAGCGGCACCAGCTTGTGGTGCCCGAAGGACACGCTGGCGTTGATGCTCACCCGCCCGCGCGGCGCCGCACCGGCCGCGGCACAACGCTCGGCCTCGTCCATGTCGGCCAGCACGCGCGTGCTGCGCTCGTAGAAATGCAGCCCCTCGGGCGTGAGCTGCAGCTTGCGCGTGGAACGGTGCACGAGCTGGATGCCCAGGCGCAGCTCGAGCCGCGCCACCAGCTTGCTGACGGCCGAGGGCGTCATGTCCAGCAGTCGCGCCGCCGCCGAGAAACCGCCCGCCTCCACCACCTGCACGAAGGCCTCCATTTCGCCGGAGCGGTTGACATCGATGCGCGGCATGGCCTTCCTTTGTTGTGACTTGAATTCACAAGTGCATGTACTGGCGGCATTCTAGTCATCGAGTCCGATCGTCCGCACAGTACAGGCATCATGCCCATCGCTCTCCTTGCCCTCACCGCCGGTGCCTTCGGAATAGGCACCACCGAATTCGTCATCATGGGCCTGCTCATGCAGGTGTCGACGGATCTTCAGGTCTCCATCACGGCCGCCGGCCTGCTGATCTCGGGCTACGCGCTCGGCGTCGCGGTCGGTGCGCCCGTGCTCACCATCGCCACCCGCAAGCTGCCGCGCAAGACCGTGCTGCTCGCGCTGATGGCGATCTTCACGCTCGGCAACCTCGCCTGTGCGCTCGCGCCCAACTACGAAATGCTCATGGCCGCGCGCGTCATCACCTCGCTGGCGCACGGCACCTTCTTCGGCGTCGGCTCGGTGGTCGCCACCGGCCTCGTGGCGCCCGAGCGCCGCGCCTCGGCCATCGCGATCATGTTCACCGGCCTCACCGCCGCCACGCTGCTGGGCGTGCCGGCCGGCGCATGGCTGGGCCTGCAGCTGGGCTGGCGCTCGACCTTCTGGGCCGTGACGCTGATCGGCGTGCTGGCCTTCGTGGTGCTCGCGGCCTTCGTGCCCCGCATGAAGGGCGAGGCCAAGCCGGCTCCGCTGCGCGAAGAGCTGGCCGTGCTCGCCCGCCCGCAGGTGCTGCTGGGCCTGGCGATGACGGTGCTCGGCTTTGCCGGCGTGTTCGTGGTCTACACCTACATCCAGCCGCTGCTGACGCAGGTCACCGGCCTCTCGGAATCGGCCGTGTCGCCGGTCCTGCTGGTGTTCGGCGGCGGCCTGGCCGTCGGCAACATCCTGGGCGGCAAGCTGGCCGACCGCGCACCGATGGCCGCCGTGCTCGGCACGCTGGTGGCGCTGGCCGTGGTGCTCGGCGCGATGCAGTTCACCATCGGCACGCCGTTCACCGCCGTGGTCTTCGTCGGCCTGCTCGGCGTGGCCTCATTCGCCACGGTGGCACCGATGCAGCTGCGCGTGCTCGAGAAGGCCTCGGGCGCGGGCCAGAACCTGGCCTCGAGCCTGAACATCGCGGCCTTCAACCTCGGCAACGCACTCGGTGCCTGGGTCGGCGGCGTGACGATCGACCACGGCCCGGGGCTGCATGCGCTGGGCTGGGTGGCCGCGCTGCTCACGCTCGTGGGCCTGGCGATCGCGCTGTGGAGCCGCGCGCTCGACCGCCGCGCACAGAAGACCGGTCAGCTGCCGGCCGACGGCGCCTCGGCACGGGCCTGACCCTGCACCCCGAGGCGGCGCGCGAAGAACGAAAGGATCTCGTCGCGCGCCGCGATGGTCGGCTGGCCGGCCTCGTCGATCAGGTGCGCCGTCACCACGCTGTGCGGGCTCGCGACCACCTGCGAGAAGAACGACGGCAGGTCGCGCGTGTTGGCCGCGGTGTCGGGCAGCACGCGGGCCACGAAGCGGTCGCCCAGCGCCTCTGCGTACGCCGCGAAACGCTGGGCCCGGCAGAAGCGGTCGCCCTCGAAGCGGTAGGCCATCACCGTCAGGTCGTCGCGCTCCAGGCGCTGGCGCACCTGGGCGATCTCTTCCTGCGAGATCTCGATGCCGCCGGGGTTGTCCAGCGGCAGCGACGGCTGCGACAGCACGGGCGCCAGCACCGCCGGCTCCAGCATCATGGTGAGCGCGAAGTTGCCGGTGAAGCACATGCCGATCGCGCCCACGCCCGGCCCGCCGCACTCCGCATGCGCCAGCCGCGCCAAGGCGCGCAGCCACTGCGTCACCGGGCTCGAGGCGTTGCCCGCGAAGGCGCGGAACTCGGCGCTCACGCAGGCGCGCTGGAACACGGCCTTGCCCTCTTCCGCATCCGGCACGGCGCCGTCGCGGCCGAACATCGAGGGCATGTAGACCGTGAAGCCGGCGTCGCGCACCCAGCGGGCGAAACGCGCCACGTGCGGGCTGATGCCCGGCATCTCGGTCATCACGATCACGGCCGGGCCGGAGCCGGCGACGTAGACCGCCTTGGTGGCGCCGTCGAGCGTGATCTCGCGGCGGGTGAAGTCGTCGAGCGGGTCGGTCATGGCAAGGCCTTCCGGGCGTGCAGGGGAGCGCCGTGAGGCACAAGGGCAAGGATGTGGGACACGAAGGCACTTTCGGTGTTGCGACGATGCCCATTGCACCCGAGCACGCACTAGACTGCCAGTGTCCATTCAGACGCCTATCGGGCGTTTTCTGCCATGCACGATTTCACCGTTCTCGTCCTTCCGGGCAGCTTCGCCACCAGCACCGCCGTCACGCTCGACGTGCTGGCGGCAGCCGCCACGCTCGCGCCGCGCCACCAGATGCCCCGCCCCACCTGGCGCGTGGTGTCGCCCGATGGCGGCAGCGTGCCGCTGAGCAACGGCCTGCGGATCGACACCCTCGCCATGCCCCGCCGCGCGCGCGCCGACGGCTCGACGTGGATCGTGCCCGGCCTCGGCGTCGACAAGCCGGCCGACCTCGCACTGCGCCTGACCGACGACCACGCCCACGCCGCCATCGACGCGGTGCGGCGCCATGCCGCACGCGGCGGCGCGGTCGCTGCCTCGTGCTCGGCCGTGTTCCTGCTGCAGGCAGCCGGCCTGCTGGCGCAGCGCCGCGTCACCACCTCATGGTGGCTGGCGCCCGAGCTGCGCCGGATCGAACCGGCCTGCCACGTCGATGCCGACCGCATGGTCTGCGCCGACGGGCCGGTGAGCACCGCGGGCGCGGCCTTTGCGCAGTCGGACCTCATGCTGCACCTGCTGCGCACGCGCTTCGGCCCCGCGCTGGCCGAGGCCGTGAGCAAGGTGCTGCTGATCGACGGCCGCCAGGCGCAGGCCCCGTTCGTCGTGCCGTCGATGCTGTCCAACGGCAACGAACTGGTCGCGCGCCTCACGCGGCGCATCGAGGCCGCGCTGCCCACGCCACCGAGCGTGGCCGCGCTGGCCGAAGAGTTCGCGATGTCTCAGCGCACGCTGGCCCGGCGCGTGCGCGCCGCCACCGGCCTGGGGGCGCTGGCGCTGGTGCAGAGCGTGCGGCTGAACCGCGCGCGCCTGCTCATCGAGAGCAGCCGCATGACCATCGAGCAGGTCGCGGTGCAGGTCGGCTACGAAGACGCAACGGCGCTGCGGCGGCTGATGCGCAAGTCGGCCGGCGCGCCGCCGAGCCGGTTCCGCTCGGCGCTGCAGGCGGCGTGACGCGCTTGCCGCAGAATGCGCCGCACCATGAACCGTCCGTCTGTCACCCTCCGCCCCGCCACCGCAGCCGACGCGCACACGCTTGCCGCGCTCGCGATCCAGGTCTGGCTCGACACCTACGCCACCGACGGCGTGAACGACGTGCTCGGGCGCTACGTGCTCTCGACCTTCACGCCGGCGGCGTTCGCCGCGTGGTCCGAGTCGCCCCAGGTCGCGCTGCGCGCGGCGCAGGTCGGCGACCAGCTCGTGGGCTATGCGCTGCTGCAGTTCGGTGCCGCGCAGCCGCTGGTGCCGGGCTGCGACACCGAGCTGCGCACGCTCTACGTGCAGTCACCCTTCCAGCGCAGCGGTGTCGGGTCGATGCTGCTGCGCGAAGCCCGCAGCGCCGCCCATGTACGCACGGGCAGCGACGGCCTGTGGCTCGCGGTGTACGCGAAGAACCCGCGCGCTGTCGCGTTCTACGAAAAGCAGGGGCTGGCGGCGATGGGACTGACGCAGTTCATGCTCGGTGGAACGTCGCACGACAACCACGTGATGGCGACACCGGGCCGCTGATCAGCCCAGCGGCAGCTCGATGCACGCGGCCAGCGGCACCTCCGTGACGCGCTCGCTGCTCGCCACGACCACCGCCCGCCCCGGCTGCGCAATGCGCCGTTCGATCGCCTGCCACAGGCCGTGGATCGAACGCGCATCGAGCGCGCCCACCGGGTCGTCCAGCAGCACCACGGGCCGCCCCGACGCGAGCGCGGCGGCCAGCCCGACCTTGCGGCGCGAACCGGTCGACAGCATGAACATCTGCTTTTCCAGATGCGGCACGAGAGAGAAGGCCTCGACGAGGCGCTGCCACTCGGCCTTGTCGAACCCCGCATCGCCCTCGCCCAGCAAGGCCGTGCAGGCCTGGACGCTGAGCGCATCGAAGGCTTCCCACGCCGGCTCGCAGAAGAAGACCTGGCGCCGGTAGGCCGCGGGTTCGGCGTCGAGCGCCACGCCGGCCGCGCGCAGTTGCCCGGCCGATGCGGGCTGCTGTCCCGCCAGCACGCGCAGCAAGGTCGACTTGCCGCTGCCGGTGTCGCCGTACAGCAGCGTGACGCCCTCACCGATGGCGGCGGACCAGCGGTCGGCCAACGCAGGCTGGTCGGGGTACGCGAAGCGCAGGTTCTGGATCTGCAGGAGGGAAGAAGTCGAGGAAGTTCGCATGAGAAGGGGGAACGAAACGGCGATGAACGCGATTGTGTCGCCGCCGTGATTCAGACCCCGCCGGCGTCCAGCGGCGACAGCCCCTTCACCCACTCGAACACCGCCGCCACGTTCGGATCGTCTCGCCGCGCCTGCGGGCACACCAGGTAGAACGGCGAGCCCTGCAGCACCGGCCCGAAGGGCTGCACGAGGTTGCCCGCGCGCAGCTCGTCCGCGATGAGCGCCAGGCCCATCAGCGCCACGCCCTGCCCCTGCAGCGCGGCCGAGACGGTGTGGGTTTCGTCGGAGAACACGGGGCCGGCCGTCACGTCCAGGCCGGGCACCTGGGCCACCTGCTGCCATGCGGCCCAGGTGCCCGGTTGGGTCTTGCTGTTCGGCACCGCGAAATGCAGCAGCGTGTGCTTCACGAGGTCGGCCGGGCGGCGCAGCTTGAGCGCGGGGCTGCAGGCCGGCGCGAAGACGGTGTCGAACAGCTTCTCGGCCACGAGGCCCGGCCACTGGCCCTTGCCGTAGCGGATGGCGACGTCGGCGGTGAGGCCGTCCAGCGGCACCGCGTCGTGCGAGGCGTGGATGCGCAGGTCGAGCCGCGGGTGCGCCGCGCGCAGCGCTCCCACGCGCGGCAGCAGCCAGCGCGCGGCCACGGCGGGCGTGGTCGACAGCGTGATCGCACTACGCTCGGGCGGCGCCCGCAGCCGCGCCACCGCCTGCGCCATGGCGCTGAACGAATCGCTCAGCACCGCCTGCAGCTCGCGGCCCTGCGGCGTCAGCACGAGCTGGCGCGGCTGGCGCACGAACAGCGCCACGCCCAGCGATTCCTCGAGCTGTCGCACCTGGTGGCTGATGGCCGTGGGCGTGACCGACAGCTCGTTCGCCGCGAGCTTGGCGCTGCAATGGCGCGCGGCGGCCTCGAAGGCGCGCAGCGAGGCCAGCGGAGGCAGGGAATGCAGGAGGGCCATGGCGTGCTGATAGATGAATTGAATTTTCTGCAGCGAGAAAAATTCGTCGTTTGTCCGGCCATGGATGCTTCGATAGATTGGGAACCGTGTCAAGCAGACAGCTGAATTCCCTTCATCCAACCGAGGACCACGCCATGACCACCACCACCCTGCTCCACATCGACGCCAGCCCCCGTTCCGGCCGTTCGGGCGCCGTCGTCCACGGCTCGCATTCGCGTCGCCTGAGCCACCACTTCGTCAGCACCTGGCAGGCGGCCCGCCCGCACGACGAGGTGATCTACCGTGACTTCGGCATCGCGCCGCCGCAGGCGGTCACCGGCGACTGGATCCACAGCGCCTACACGCCCGCCGAAGCGCGCGAGCCCTGGATGCACGAGGTGCTGGCCGAGAGCGACACCTTCATTGCCGAGCTGCGCCGCGCCGACGTGATCGTGATGGGCACGCCCATGTACAACTACAGCGCCCCGGCCACCGTGAAGGCGTGGATCGACAACATCGTGCGCGTCGGCGAGACCTTCGACATGGACCCGAGCCTGGACGACCCCTACGTGCCGCTGCTGGCCGAGCGCCCGCGCCGCACGGTGCTGCTCACCGCGCACGGCAGCAGCGGCTTCGGGCCTGGCGGCATGCAGGCGCATCTGAACTTCCTGGTGCCGGGCGTGAAGGCCGCGCTGGGCCTGGTCGGGCTGCGCGAGGTGCACGACATCGCGGTCGAGCATGCGGAAGACCGGGGCGACCTGCTGGAACGGTCGATGGCCGAGGCGCTGTCGGGCATCGAGCAATTGGTGCGCGACCTGCAGGCGAAGGTGCAGGCCGGCTGAGCGCGGCCCCTCGCGAAGACGGGCCGCCTCTTCAGGAAAGGATCAAGCCGAGCGCAGCTGCTCGCGCAGCTTCTGGCCGATCTCGGGGCGCTCCAGGAACGGGTCGGCCGGGTTGGTGATCGACACGATGTTCTCCATGCGGCTCTTCACGTTGCCCAGCGCCTTGGGGTGGCTGAACACGTAGAACTGGTTGTCGCTGATGGCCTCGAACACCTTGTGCGCCACCTCGGCGGCCGTGATCTTGCCGCTGCTCACCGCCTTGTTGCTCATGGCCTGGCCGATGAGCTGGCTCTTGGTGAGCTCGGTGTCCTTCGGTGCGTTCGGGCGGTTGCGCTCGCTGCTCGTGATGCCGGTGGGCACGAAGTACGGGCACAGCAGGCTGGCGCCGATCTGGTCGGTGACCAGGTTCAGGTCCTGGTACATGGTTTCGGTCAGGCTCACGACGGCGGCCTTGGCCGCGTTGTAGATGCCCATGTTGGGCGGCGTGAGCAGGCCGGCCATGCTGGCGGTGTTGGTGATGTGGCCGCGGTAGCTCGGGTCCTTGGCGGCGGCCTCGAGCATCATGGGCGTGAAGAGGCGCACGCCGTGGATCACGCCCCACAGGTCGACGCCCAGCACCCATTCCCAGTCGGCCACGGTGTTTTCCCACACCAGGCCGCCCGCGCCCACGCCGGCGTTGTTGAACACGAAGTGCGGCGCGCCGAAGCGCTCCTTGACGGCGGCGGCCAGCGCTTCCATCTGGGCCGCGTCGGACACGTCGACCTTGCGCGCCAGCACCTGGACGCCCAGGGCTTCCATTTCTGCCTTGGCCTTGTCGAGTGCGTCCTGCTGCACGTCGACCAGCACGAGGTTCATGCCGCGGGCGGCGCCGATGCGCGCGCATTCGAGGCCGAAGCCCGAGCCTGCGCCGGTGAGTACGGCGGTCTTGCCCTTGAAGTCCTGGATCATTTGCCGGTGTCCTTGTCTCTGACGTTGAAGCGGAAGCCCCTATTGAAATACGGAACGCGCGCCGGCGCAGTCACGAAGGTGCCCCGACCCGCGCCCGCATCGGGCGTTTTCAGGCCTCTGCTTTCTTCAACACATACCCGATGCGCGGAAAGTGCACATGCACCGTGCCCGTGCGCTCGCTGCTGCGCTCCAGCGTGTAGTGGGTGCGCGTGGCGGCCACCAGCGTGCCCGCCGTCTCTTCGAGGCCGAAGCTCTCGGCGCGGATGGTGACGGCGCTGCCCAGCGCAATGCCGTGGTCGTCCTGGAAGGTGCTGTCGGTCAGCAGCGTGTGCGGCGTGGCCGCCTTGGCGACGGCGATGGCCTCGTCGCTGGAGAACTTCGACGAGGTGCCGTGGCCGATGGCCGCCATGCGGTCCATCCAGTCGAGCACCGCGGGCGTCAGATCGAGGATGCCCTTCACCGCCTCGATGCGGCGCGTGTACCACAGCGGGTGGTAGGCCGAGAAGTCGGCGATGCACGGCACTTCGCCCAGCAGGAAGGGCTTGTCGTCGAGCATGTCGGACAGGCGGCGCAGGTACGACTTGTAGGCGCCGGTGGCGTCGGCCGGGCGCAGGCGCGTCATGTTGCCGGCGCTCATCTTGCCGCGGTCTTCGCCGAAGGCCTTGATGGCTTCGGGCGGCGCCTTGGCGAACACCTCGGCGGCGCCCCTGGGCTGCAGGCTCCAGGCCATCGCGGCCCAGAACAACGAGGTGTCGGCCCACTGCGCGAGGATGCGCGACATGCCCTTCTCGGGCTGCGGGTAGAGCGTGGGCTCGGGCTGCAGGTGCTCCAGAACGTCGGCGATGAGCGCGCTGTCGCAGTACATGTCGGCACCGATCTGCAGGAACGGCGTCTTGCGGTAGCCGCCCGTGAGCACTTCGACGTCGGGCTTGGGCATGATCGGCGGAATGAAGACCGACTTCCACGCCAGCTGCTTGGCGCCGAGGATCGTGCGCACCTTTTCCGAGAACGGCGAGGTGGTGTAGTGGTGAAGGATGAGGTCGGCCATGGTGTCTTTCGTGGAGGTGTTCTTGTCGGGGTTCAGCGCGGCTGCGCGCGCTGGATGATCGAATCGAAATCGGTGCCCGCGCCCAGCGTGCCGAAGGCCTGGCCCCAGTCGCCGCCCAGGCGCGAGGCGCAGAAGGCGTCGGCCACGGCGGCGGGCGCGGTCTGCACCAGCAAGGCGGCCTGCACGGCCAGCGCCACGTCCTGCGCGAGGCGGCGCGCCTCGGTCTCGGAGGCCATGGCCTCGATGCGTGCGGGCAAGGCGTCGGCCAGGCGATCGAGGGCGGCCTGCTGGCCGCGCGCGGGGGCCAGCTCGTGCGCCAGCGCGGCCACGGCGTCGCCCTTGCGCAGGCCGCGCAGCAGGTCGAGCGCCATGATGTTGCCGGCGCCCTCCCAGATGGAGTTGAGCGGCATCTCGCGGTAGATGCGCGCGAGGATGCCCTCGCCGCCCTCTTCCACGTAGCCGTTGCCGCCCAGGCACTCCATGGCCTCCTGCGCGAAGTGGCTGCCGCGCTTGCAGATCCAGAACTTGGCGACCGGCGTGAGCAGGCGCGCCATCAGGTTCTCGTGCGCGTCGGCCTGGCGGTCGAAGGCCCGTGCGAGGCGGATCGCCAGGGCGGTGGCAGCTTCGCTTTCGAGCGCGAGGTCGGCCAGCACGTTCTTCATGAGCGGCTGTTCGACCAGCGGCTTGCCGAAGGCCTGGCGCTGCGCCGTGTGGTTCAGCGCAATGCCCAATGCCTGGCGCATGAGGCCGCTGGTGCCGAGCGAGCAGTCGAGCCGCGTCATCGTGCCCATCTCGAGGATCTGCGGAATGCCGCGGCCCTCCTCGCCCACGAGCCAGGCGCTGGCGCCATGGAACTCGACCTCGGAGCTGGCGTTGGCCTTGTTCCCGAGCTTGTCCTTCAGGCGCTGGATGTAAATGGCATTGCGCGAACCATCGGGCAGCACGCGCGGCAGGAAGAAGCACGACAACCCGGCCGGCGCCTGCGCGAGGATGAGGAAGGCGTCGCACATCGGCGCCGAGAAGAACCACTTGTGGCCCGTGATCGCGTAGCGCTCGCCCCAGGCGTCGCTGCCGTCGCGCACGGCCTGCGTGGTGTTGGCCCGCACGTCGGAGCCGCCCTGCTTCTCGGTCATGCCCATGCCCATGGTCACGCCGGGCTTGTCGTGCAGCGGCTTCAGGGTGGGGTCGTACCAGAGGCTGGCGAGCTTCGGGCCCCACTCGGCATGCACGCCTGCATTGCCGCGCAAGGCGGGCGTCACCGCGTAGGTCATCGAGATCGGGCACAGGATGGACGGCTCCAGCTCAGTGAAGAGCATGAAGCCCGCCGCGCGCAGCACGTGCGGCGAGGCGGATGTGCCGGTCCACGGCGTGCCGTGCAGGCCCGCACCCACGGCGGCGGTCATCAACGCGTGGTAGCTCGGATGGAACTCCACTTCGTCGATGCGACGGCCGAAGCGGTCGTGCGTGTGGAGTTCGGGCGTGTGGATGTTGGCCAGCCGCGCATGCGTCTGCATGGCGGCCGAACCGAGGGTGGCGCCCAGCTCGTGCAGCTGCGTGGTCTGCAGCGCGGGCGCGTTGAATTTCAGCGCATCGCGCAGGGGGCGGTGGGTGTCGAAGAGGTTGTAGTCGACCAGCGGCGTGGGCTGGTTGAAGACCTCGTGTGTCGTGTCCATGACCGGCCTCCTTGCCGTGCGTTTCAAGCCATCAGATGAGCTTCACCAGTTGCTTGCCGAAATTCTTGCCCTTGAGCAAACCCAGGAAGGCCTCAGGGGCAGCTTCGATGCCCTGCGCGATCGACTCGCGCGGCTTGAGCTTGCCCGTGCCCACCAGCGTGCCGAGTTCGGTCAGCGCCTCGGGCCACACTTCCATGTGCTCGCTGACGATGAAGCCCTCGATCTTCAGGCGGTTGATGAGGATCAGCGCCGGGTTCGCCAACGGCAGCGGCTGGCCGTCGTAGCCCGCGATCATTCCGCACAGCGCCACGCGCGCGAAGGCGTTGGTGCGCAGCAGCACGGCGTCGAAGATGTAGCCGCCGACGTTCTCGAAGTAGCCGTCGATGCCGTTCGGGCAGGCTTCCTTGAGCGCGGCGCTCATGGTCTTCACGTCGGGGTGCTGGCGGTAGTCGATGCAGGCGTCGAAGCCGAGCTCGTCGGTCACGTACTTGCACTTGTCGGGGCCGCCCGCAATGCCGACCACGCGGCAGCCGCGCGCCTTGGCCAGCGCGCCGAAGGCACTGCCCACGGCGCCGCTGGCGGCGGTGATGACCACGGTTTCACCGGCCTTGGGCGCGATGATCTTCACGAGGCCGTACCAGGCCGTCACGCCGGGCATGCCGACAGCGCCGAGGTAGTGCGACAGCGGCACGTGCGTGGTGTCGACCTTCTTCAGCGCGCCGGGCTGCGAGGCATCGACCACGCTGTATTCCTGCCAGCCGCCGAAGCCGACGACCTTGTCGCCCACGGCGAACTTGGGGTGCTTGCTCTCGACCACTTCGCCGACCGTGCCGCCCTGGAACACCTGGCCCACGGGTTGCGGCTGCGCGTAGCTCTTCGAGTCGTTCATGCGCCCGCGCATGTACGGGTCGAGGCTCATGTAGTGGTGGCGCACCAGCACCTGGTTGTCGGCGAGCGCGGGCGTCTCGACAGTCACCAGCTTGAAGTTGCTGGCCGTGGCTTCGCCCTCGGGGCGGTTGTCGAGGTGGATCTGCTTGTTGGTGGGCATGAAAGTCTCCGGGGGAATGGGGTGTCAGTCGGTCGATGGCGGACGCATGGCGTTCGCGCTCGCGGGGCCGGTCGGCAGCCGGCGCTTCACGTACTTGAAGGTGCCGGTGGCATGGGCGCACACGCGCTCCTGCTCGTCGTAGATCTTGGCCTCCGTGAAGGCCAGCGTCGCGGTGCGGTGCAGCAGCGTGCCGCGCGCGTGCAGCGGGCCGACCGACGGTTGCATGAAGCTGGTCTTCATCTCGATGGTGACCACGCCGGTCTCGGGCGCCACGCTGCGCGCGGCGGCCGCCATGGCGATGTCGAGCAGCGTCATGCAGGCGCCGCCGTGCGTCACGTCGAAGGTGTTCAGGTGCTCGGGCTTGGCGGTGTAGATGATCTCGGACTGGCCGTCCTCGAACTTCGTGAGCTCGAAGCCGAGGTGGCGCGCGAACGGAATCTGGCTCGTGTACGAGCGGATGTTGATGTCGCTGGACTTTTCAGGCGAATCGGACATGTCAGGCCGCACCCAGCACCACGCTCACGCCGCCATCGACCGCGACCCACTGGCCGGTGATGTGCTTGCCGGCGTCACTCGCGTACAGCAGCGTCAGGCCCTTCAGGTCTTCGTCGTCACCCAGGCGGCCCAGTGGTGCCGAGGCGGCCATGTGCTCTTCGCCCAGGGTCTTGATCAGGCCCGCCGCCATCTTCGTCATGAAGAAGCCCGGGCAGATCGCGTTCACGTTGATGTTGTACTTGCCCCATTCGGCGGCCAGCGTCTTGGTGAAGCCGATCACCGCGGTCTTCGAGGTGTTATAGGCCAGCGTCTGCATGCCGGGCGGGTTGCCGTTCAGGCCCGCGATCGAGGCGATGTTGATGATGCGCCCGCGCTTCTGCGGGATCATGTAGCCGTTGGCAACCTGCTGCGCCAGGATGAAATAGCCGCGCACGTTGAGGTTCATCACCTTGTCCCAGGCCTCGACCGGGTGGCTCTCGGCCGGCGAACCCCAGCTGGCGCCGGCGTTGTTGATGAGGATGTCGACGCCGCCCATGCGCTGCAGGGTCTCGTCGGCCAGGCGGCGGGTGTCTTCTTCCTTGGAGCAGTCGGCGGCGATCCAGCGCGCGTCGATGCCGGCGGCCTGCAGCTCGGCGGCGGCCTGTTCCAGGTCGTCGGCCTTGCGCGAGCTCAGCATGATCTTCGCGCCGGCTTCGCCCAGCGCATGGGCCATCTGCAGGCCCAGGCCGCGCGAGCCGCCGGTGATGAGCGCCGTCTGACCCGTGAGGTCGAACAGCTGTTGGGTGGTGCGGGGCTTCGTCATGTCGGTGTCTCCGGTGTGGATGATGAAAGAAGAGGGTTGCGTTGGCGCTGGAGGCAGGGACTTCGGGCCGTCAGGACGCGGTGTCGTCCGCCTCGACGGCGGCGGCCTTGCCGGCGGCCACGGCTTTTTTCAGCCGGCGCCAGTCGGCCTGGTTCACGTCGGCATAGCCTTCGGCGAAATCGGCGAGCGCCGTGTTGAAGCTCCTGGAGCGCCCCAGGTAGCCGTCGATGGCCCAGGCGTCGCCGCCCTTGGCATGCGCGCGGGCCAGGCTGTAGCCGCAGGCTTCGGCGAACTCGAGCAGGTCGACCGGCTTGAAGTCCTCGAGCTTGTAGGAGGCCTTCATGTCGCGCAGCTGCCGCACGTAGAAGCCGCGCCCGCCCGGTCCCTGGGCCCAGCCCAGGAAGACGTCGCTGGCGGCCTGTGCCAGCCGCTGGCCCTGCACCACGCGCTGGCCCGGCGACGCCGTGTCCGGTGCCGCGCCCAGCGGGGCTTCGAGCACCGACTCGCCGGCCTCCTTGCACTGCAGGAACAGCGGGTGCGCGCGGTCGGCCACGAACAGCAGCAGGAAGCAGCGCCGGCCGACCGAGCCGACGCCGGGCGTGAGCACCGCGACGTCGTGCAGCTCGTAGCGGTCGAACAGCCGCTGGCGCTCGGGCGGCAGGCTGGCGCGGTACTGCGCCAGGAAGGCCGGCAGCCCGGCGCGGAAGCGCTTGATTTCACGCGCCGTCGCGCGGGCGTCGTGGTACACGAACGGCGGCTGGTCGCGGATCATGAGGCGGCCGTCGACCGTCTCGGTCGCGCTGTCGGCGAACACGCGCGAGGTGCTGCGGCGCGCCTTCTTGATGACCGCGAGTTCGGTCGCGTCTTCGGCGCCGAGCTTCAGCAGGGTTTGCGAGGTGAGCCGCGCGTACCAGGCCTCCAGCGTGTCCATGCGTGCGAAGGCCCGCATGCGGTCGCGGTAAGCCTCGGCCAGCTGCTGCACGGCCTCCCGCCCGATGCGCGGCTTGAAACCCCGGTCGCGCGCGGCCACCACGAACGAGGTGGCCAACCGGCGCACGTCCCAGTCGAAGGGCCCCTGCAGGGTTTCGTCGAAATCGTTGATGTCGAAGACCAGCGCCCGCTCGAGGCTGGCAAAGAAGCCGAAGTTCGCGAGGTGCGCATCGCCGCACAGCTGCGTCGCGATGCCGCTGTGCGGCAGCCTGGCGAGGTCGTTCGCCATCAGGCTGGCGGCGCCGCGGTAGAACGTGAAGGGGCTGACCAGCATGCGGCCGTGGCGCACCGGCACCAGCTCGGGCACGTGGCCGCGGTTGGACGCCTTCAGCCAGCCGAGCGGATCGCGGTCGGCCGCGTCGGGCCGGGGCACCTGCGCCCACTGGCCGAGCGCACAGCGCTGGCGCTGCGCACGGCCGAACGCCCGCCGCTCGGCCGGTGAGGCCGTGGCGTTGGGCGCGTGGGGTTCAGAGCTCATAGTCCATGCACTGGCGGGCTTCGCGCACGGCGCCGATGAAGGGCTTGAGCGCCACGTGCTGCGGGTGGTCCGCATAGGCCGCCAGCGCGGCGGCGTCGGTGAATTCCGAGTTGAGGATCAGGTCGTAGGTGGCCTCGAGCCCGGGCTGGGCAATGACCACCTCGAAACGGTGCGTGCCGGGCGAGAGCTTGGCGCAGGCGTCGAGCAGCGCCTTGGCTTTGAGCAGGTTGGTCGCCTTGTCGGCGCCCTCGGCGTGCTCCTTGAACTTCCACATCACGATGTGCTTGAGCATGGTCGGTCCTTGCCTTGTTCTTACTTGAGCCGCGAACGCACGTAGATGAGCACGACGCCCACCGCGGCGACCACGACGCCGGGCACGGCCATGGACCAGCCCAGCATGGGCTCGGTGCGGCCCGTGGCGATGCCCAGGATCACGAGGAACAGGCCGCCGTAGATCAGGATCCAGATCCACTTCTCGAGCCGCGCATGCGGCTTGGGTGGTTTCGGCGGTTGGGCGGCGGGCGGGGG
>NZ_JBYSZY010000025.1:0-86975 GCF_058787635.1 Variovorax sp. FW305-3-2-15-B-LB1
CTGCCCGCCCGCCGCGACGGGCCGCAGGCCCTGGATCGGCGCGCCCAGCTTGCCATCCGCTGCCACCAGCCGCAGGCGGCCGGGCTTCTCGGTGACCACGAAACGGCCCTCCGGCAGGAAGGCCACGCCCCAGGGGCTCTCAAGACCGGAGGCGACGGTTTCGGCACGCACTTGCGCCATGGCCGCGCCAGCCAAGCCGCAACCGGCGAGCACCACGAGGCTTCCCAGGGAGCGACGAAAGGAGAAATTTCGCAAGTTCATGAAGATTTCCTGAATTTGAGGCCGTCTTGACAACAAATGGAATGCACATATCGACTTTTAAGACTTCGAAGTCATATCGGCCGAGGTGTTTACATTCGAATCCTTATGCCGCATAAACGTTCACCGTTACATTTTTTCTTCCGCCAGATCGAAAAAGTCCATGTAAATCAATGGTTTACGCACGCCTTCAACAATTCAGATTAAATTGACATAACTGCGCGTCATCAATATCCTACGCGCCATGCGTTTTTTCGTCCTACCCGTATCCCTCCTGTTCGCCGTGGCCGTCCACGCCGCCCCCCCTCAACAGGATCGATCGGATGAGATGGACCGAATCCTTGCCGAACGCGGCCTGGTCGGCCAGTTCCATCAGGTTCGCCAGACCGTCGCAGAGCGCACGTCCGACCTCGTCGTGACCGCCATCGGTTTCCTCGGCGTTCCTTACCGCCGTGGCGGCAACACCGCCGAATCCGGTTTCGACTGCAGCGGCTTCGTCCGCGCCATGTACAACCAGACGGTGGGCCACGTGCTCCCGCGCCGCGCCGAAGAACAGGCCGCCGCCACCGAGAAGATCGACCGCAGCCAGCTCAAGCCCGGCGACCTCGTGTTCTTCAACACCATGCGCCGCACCTTCAGCCACGTCGGCATCTACGTCGGCGAAGGCAAGTTCATCCACTCCCCCCGCTCCGGCGCCCAGGTCCGTGTCGAAGACATGAACGGCAGCTACTGGCAACGTCGCTTCGACGGCGCCCGCCGCGTGCTCAGCGGCCAGGGCGACGAGGTCAAGGCTGCGGCCATGTCCAACGCCAGCGACTGATTCGATTTCCCCGAATCCCGGACGAAAAAAATCCCGCCGCGGCGGGATTTTTTGTGGGCGCCAGTTCGGCGCCCTTCTTATATGTCGCTCAGGCCTTCTTCGCCGGCGGCAGGTCCGTGCAGGTGCCGTGCGCCACTTCCGCCGCCATGCCGATGCTTTCGCCCAGCGTCGGGTGCGGGTGGATGGTCTTGCCGATGTCGATCTCGTCCGCGCCCATCTCGATGGCCAGCGCGATCTCGCCGATCATGTCGCCGGCATGCGTGCCGACGATGCCGCCACCCAGGATGCGGTGTGTCTCGGCGTCGAACAGCAGCTTGGTGAAGCCTTCGTCGCGGCCGTTGGCAATGGCCCGGCCCGACGCGGTCCACGGGAAATGGCCCTTCTTGACCTTGATGCCTTCGGCCTTGGCCTGGTCTTCCGTGAGGCCGACCCATGCCACTTCGGGGTCGGTGTAGGCCACGCTGGGGATCACGCGGGCGTTGAAGGCGGCGCTGGAGAGCTCCTTGTCACCCTTCTGCTCGCCGGCAATCACTTCGGCCGCCACGTGCGCCTCATGCACCGCCTTGTGCGCCAGCATGGGCTGGCCCACGATGTCGCCGATGGCGAAGATGTGGGGCACGTTGGTGCGCATTTGGATGTCGACCGGAATGAAGCCGCGATCGCTCACCGTGATGCCGGCCTTCTCGGCGCCGATCTTCTTGCCGTTCGGGCTGCGGCCCACGGCCTGCAGCACGAGGTCGTACACCTGCGGTTCCTTCGGCGCGTTCTCGCCCTCGAAGGTGACCTTGATGCCTTCCTTCGTGGCTTCGGCGCCGACCGTCTTGGTCTTGAGCATGATGTTGTCGAAGCGCGGCGTGTTCATCTTCTGCCAGACCTTCACCAGGTCGCGGTCGGCGCCCTGCATCAGGCCGTCGAGCATTTCGACCACGTCCAGGCGTGCGCCCAATGTGGAATACACGGTGCCCATTTCGAGGCCGATGATGCCGCCGCCCAGGATCAGCATGCGCTTGGGGTCGGTGCCCATCTCGAGCGCGCCGGTCGAGTCGACCACGCGCGGGTCCTTCGGCATGAAGGGCAGGCTCACCGACTGCGAGCCGGCCGCGATGATCGCGTTGCGGAACTTGACGGTCTGCTTCTTGCCGGTGGTGTCCCAGCTCGTGCCGGAGGTCTCTTCGACTTCCAGGTGGTACGGGTCGATGAAGTTGCCGACGCCGCGCAGCACGGTCACCTTGCGCATCTTGGCCATGGCCGTGAGGCCGCCGGTGAGCTTGCCCACCACCTTGTTCTTGTGGCCGAGCAGCTTGGCGCGATCGACCGTGGGCGCGGCGAAGCTCACACCCAGGTCGGCGAAGTGCTTCACCTCGTCCATGACGGAAGCCACGTGCAGCAGCGCCTTCGACGGAATGCAGCCGACGTTCAGGCACACGCCGCCGAGTGTGGCGTAGCGTTCGATCAGCACGACCTTCAGGCCGAGGTCGGCTGCGCGGAAGGCAGCCGAGTAGCCGCCGGGGCCGGCACCGAGCACGACCACGTCGCACTCGACATCGACCTTGCCGCCGTAGGTGGACGCCGCCACGGGCGCTGCGGCGGCCGGAGCCGGTGCAGCCGCCTTGGGCGCGGGCGCAGCAGCCGCAGGTGCGGGCGCTGCGGCAGCCGGCGCAGGCGCGGCGGCCCCGTCGACTTCGAGCGTGAGCACGACCGAGCCTTCCTTGACCTTGTCGCCCACCTTCACGGCCAGCGACTTCACCACGCCGGCGGCCGACGAGGGAATCTCCATCGAGGCCTTGTCCGATTCGACCGTGATGAGCGACTGCTCGGCCTTGACCGTGTCGCCGACGTTGACCAGCACCTCGATCACCGCGACTTCGTCGAAGTCGCCGATGTCCGGCACCTTGATGTGTTGTTCGCTCATTTGGACACTTTCAGTTTGAGTGTGAGAACGTCGGCCGGCAGGGCCGAATTGCGATCGAATTCGCAGGCGGCGGCGATGCCCGCCTCCGCCACGTCGCGCGCGTTGCGCGACTTGTTGTCATAGGCCGCGTGCATGGCGCCGAGCGCAAAGCTGCGTCCCGAGCCGATGGCCCAGTACTGCTTGAACTCGAACACCTCGCGGTAGCTGTAGATGCCGTAGATGCCGCTCGGATTGGCCAGCAGCATCGTGAACTGGCTCGACTCGTAGGGCTCGTGCTCGTCTTCCTTGGTCTGCATGAAGAACGAGTCCTTCAGCACCGGATGCAGCAGCGTGAAGGTGTGGAACACCTCGTGCTTGCTGCCGAACTGCAGCGCCTCGCGCGGTTGGGCCGCCAGCGCATGCTGGAGCACCAACTGGTGCGCGGCGGCGCCCGCCACCGCGAACAGGCTCTGACCCGCGGCATCCTCGACGGTGAAGATCTTCTGGTTCGCTTCGGCGTTATGCGACATGCGCGTGTCGCCGAAGGTCACCAGCGAGTCTGCCGCCATCGTGACCTGGCCGCCTTTGCGGACGGCCACTACGGTGGTCATAGCAGGATGCGGCGGTAGTCTGCGAGCACTTGCCCCAGGTAGGCGTTGAAACGCGCAGCCAGGGCGCCATCGATCACGCGGTGGTCGTACGACAGCGACAGCGGCAGCGTGAGGCGCGGCACGAACTGCTTGCCGTCCCACACCGGCTTCATCTGACCCTTGGAGAGGCCGAGGATGGCCACTTCGGGGGCGTTGATGATGGGCGTGAAGTGCGTGCCGCCGATGCCGCCGAGCGAGCTGATCGAGAAGCAGCCGCCCTGCATGTCGGCCGAGCCGAGCTTGCCGTCGCGCGCCTTCTTGGCGAGTTCGCCCATCTCGGCGCTGATCTGCAGGATGCCCTTCTTGTCGGCATCTTTCAGCACCGGCACCACGAGCCCGTTGGGCGTGTCGGCCGCGAAGCCGATGTTGTAGTACTGCTTGTAGACGAGCTGGTCGCCGTCCAGGCTGGTGTTGAAGTCGGGGAATTTCTTCAGCGCCGCGACCACCGCCTTGATCACGAAGGCCAGCATCGTGACCTTGATGCCCGACTTCTCGTTCTCCTTGTTGGTGGAGACGCGGAAAGCCTCGAGCTCGGTGATGTCGGCTTCGTCGTTGTTGGTGACGTGCGGGATCATCACCCAGTTGCGGTGCAGGTTCGCGCCGCTGAGCTTCTTGATGCGCGACAGGTCCTTGCGCTCGACGGTGCCGAACTTCGTGAAGTCGACCTTCGGCCACGGGATGAGGCCCAGCGCCGCGCCGTCGCCACCACCACCGGCCGGCGCCTTGGCCGCCGAGGCCTTGGTGCTGGCCTGGCCGCTCATCACGGCCTTGGTGAAGTTCTGGACGTCTTCCTGCGTGATGCGGCCCTTGAGACCGGAACCCTTGACCTCTTCGAGCGGCACGCCGAGTTCGCGTGCGAACTTGCGCACCGAGGGCGAGGCGTGCGGCAGGCTGCCGGTGGGAGCCGACGTCGGCTGGTGGGCCGGGGCGGCTGCAGCAGGTGCTGCGGCGGCCGGCGCAGGTGCGCTGGCGGTTGCTGCGGCGGGCGCGGCAGCCGCAGCCTGTGCCGGCGCGGGTGCTGGTGCCGCGGCGCCTGCGGCGCCTTCGAGCACCGCGATCAGGTCGCCGATGTTGACGGTGTCGCCCACCTTGACCTTGAGTTCCTTCAGCACGCCGGCGGCCGACGACGGGATTTCCATCGACGCCTTGTCCGACTCCACCGTGATCAGCGACTGCTCGGCGGCGATGGTGTCACCCACCTTCACCAGCAGCTCGATGACCGCGACGTCCTTGAAGTCGCCGATGTCCGGCACCTTGATGTCGACCGGGCCCGAAGCAACCAGTGCGGCTGCGGCGGGCGCAGGCGCTGCAGCAACCGGAGCGGGTGCCGCGGCAGCAGGCGCAGCGGCCGGCGCCGGGGCGGCGGCAGCCGCGCCCTCGGCCTCGACCACCAGCACCACCGAGCCTTCCTTGACCTTGTCGCCCACGGCGACCTTGATTTCCTTGACCACACCGGCCGTGGACGACGGGATTTCCATCGACGCCTTGTCCGATTCGACCGTGATGAGCGACTGTTCGGCCTTGACCGTGTCGCCCACCTTCACGAGCACCTCGATCACCGCGACTTCATCGAAATCGCCGATGTCCGGCACCTTCACTTCCACTGCTGCCATATCGTTGTCTCCCGCCGTCAGGCGCCGTTCGTTCGTTGGTTGTTGATGTTCAAGCGTAAAGCGGGTTGACCTTGTCGACATTGATGCCGTACTTCTTGATCGCTTCCACCACCTTGGCCACCGGCACGGTGCCATCTTCGCTCAGCGCCTTGAGCGCGGCCACGACGATGTAGTGACGATTGATCTCAAAGTGTTCGCGCAGCTTGGCGCGGAAGTCGCTGCGGCCGAAACCGTCGGTGCCCAGCACCTTGTAGTTGCGGCCCTTCGGCACGAACGGACGGATCTGTTCGGCGTAGGCCTTCATGTAGTCGGTCGAGGCGATCACTGGGCCGGTCGAGGCACCGAGCTGCTCGGCCACGAAGGGCACGCGCGGCGTCTGGTCGGGGTGCAGCAGGTTCCAGCGGTCGGCGTCCTGGCCGTCGCGGGTCAGCTCGTTGAAGCTCGGGCAGCTCCACACCGAAGCCGACACGCCCCACTCCTTCTCGAGCAGTTCCTGTGCGGCAAAGCTCTCGCGCAGGATGGTGCCGCTGCCCAGCAGTTGCACGGTCGGTGCTTCCTTGGCGCCCTTGGCGGCCTTGACCACCGGGCCCTGCTTGGACAGGTACATGCCCTTGATGATCTGCTCTTCGGTGCCGGGCTGCAGGCCGGGCATCGCGTAGTTCTCGTTGAGCAGCGTCAGGTAGTAATAGACGTTGTCCTGCTTCTCGACCATGCGCTTCAAGCCGTGGTGCAGGATCACGCCGACTTCGTGCGCGAAGGTCGGGTCGTAGCTCACGCAGTTCGGGATGGTGTTGGCCAGGATGTGGCTGTGACCGTCTTCGTGCTGCAGGCCTTCGCCGTTCAGCGTGGTGCGCCCCGAGGTGCCGCCCAGCAGGAAGCCGCGGGCCTGCATGTCGCCGGCCGCCCAGGCCAGGTCGCCGATGCGCTGGAAACCGAACATCGAGTAGTACACGTAGAACGGCACCATGATGCGGTTGTTCGTGCTGTACGACGTGGCCGCCGCGATCCAGCTGGACATGCCGCCGGCTTCGTTGATGCCCTCTTGCAGGATCTGGCCGGCCTTGTCTTCCTTGTAGTACATGACCTGGTCCTTGTCGACCGGGGTGTACTGCTGACCGTGCGGGTTGTAGATGCCGATCTGGCGGAACAGGCCTTCCATGCCGAAGGTGCGGGCCTCGTCCACCAGGATGGGCACGACGCGTGGGCCCAGGGCCTTGTCGCGCAGCAGCTGCGTGAGGAAGCGCACGTAGGCTTGCGTGGTCGAGATCTCGCGGCCTTCGGCCGTGGGCTCCATCACCGCCTTGAAGGTGTCGAGCGAGGGCACCGTGAAGCTCTCGTCGGCCTTCACACGGCGGTGCGGCAGGTAACCGCCCAGGGCCTTGCGGCGCTCGTGCAGGTAGCGCATTTCCGGCGTGTCGTCGGCCGGCTTGTAGAACGGCAGCTCGGCGATCTGGCTGTCGGGAATCGGGATGTTGAAGCGGTCGCGGAAGGCCTTGATGTCCTCGTCGCCGAGCTTCTTGGTCTGGTGGACCGTGTTCTTGCCTTCGCCGATCTTGCCCATGCCGAAGCCCTTGACGGTCTTGACGAGCAGCACCGAGGGCTGGCCCTTGTGGTTCTGGGCGGCGTGGAAGGCGGCGTACACCTTCTGCGAGTCGTGGCCGCCGCGCTGCAGGTTCCAGACCTCGTCGTCGGTCAGGTGCTCGACCATCTTCAGCGTGCGCGGGTCGCGGCCGAAGAAGTTCTTGCGCACGTACGCGCCGTCGTTGGCCTTGAACGACTGGTAGTCGCCGTCGTTGCACTCCATCATGATCTTGCGCAGCGCGCCGTCATGGTCCTTCTCGAGCAGCGCGTCCCAGCCCTTGCCCCAGATGAGCTTGATGACGTTCCAGTTGGCGCCGCGGAACTCGCCTTCGAGCTCCTGGATGATCTTGCCGTTGCCGCGCACCGGGCCATCCAGGCGCTGCAGGTTGCAGTTGATGACGAAGATCAGGTTGTCGAGGTTCTCGCGCGCGGCCAGGCCGATGGCGCCCAGCGATTCGACTTCGTCCATTTCGCCGTCGCCGCAGAACACCCAGACCTTGCGGTTCTCGGTGTTGGCGATGCCGCGGGCGTGCAGGTACTTCAGGAAGCGCGCCTGGTAGATCGCCATCAGCGGGCCCAGGCCCATCGACACCGTGGGGAACTGCCAGAACTCGGGCATCAGCTTCGGGTGCGGGTAGCTCGACAGGCCCTTGCCGTCCACTTCCTGGCGGAAGTTGAGCAGCTGGTCTTCGGAGAGGCGGCCTTCGAGGTAGGCGCGGGCGTAGATGCCGGGCGACACGTGGCCCTGGATGTACAGCAGGTCTCCGCCGTGGTTTTCGCTCTCGGCGTGCCAGAAGTGGTTGAAGCCGGCACCGAACATGCTGGCCAGCGACGCGAAGGAGCCGATGTGGCCGCCCAGGTCACCGCCTTCGGGCGGGTGGATGCGGTTGGCCTTGACCACCATGGCCATGGCGTTCCAGCGCATGTAGGCGCGCAGGCGCTGTTCGATCTCGAGGTTGCCGGGGCTGCGGGCTTCCACGCCCGGCTCGATGGTGTTCACGTAGCCGGTGTTGGCCGAGAACGGCATGTCGACGCTGTTCTGGCGCGCATGTTCGAGCAGTTGTTCGAGCAGGAAGTGCGCCCGCTCGGGCCCTTCGCTCTGGATGACGGAAGACAGTGCATCCATCCATTCACGCGTCTCCTGGGCGTCCGCATCGTTTGCGGCCGAGCCGAACAGGTTCTCGGGATTTGCCGACATGCTTGTCTCTCCTTTTAGGGCTGTGGCTGTAATTTAGTGCGCTGGGCACCGAGCGCGCCGGAGTTTCTCATAGAAGTTTCCCTATTTCAAATAGTGCTTGTTGATTTCTTATTGTGAAATATCAAGGAAGCACGTCCCCGGCAGGGCCTCTTGCCCGCGAGGGCCATCACCTAAACTCCGCCCATGCCCCTTTCCTCCCCGCTCGCGGTCGCCCGCAGTGCCGTCAAAGCCTCGCCGCTGTCCTGGTGGCGCACGTGGTGGCGCAAGCAGACACCCGTGCTGCAGGACGCCGTCGCGATGCTCGCGCCGATGGCGGCCGTGCTGCTGTTTCTCGCGGCCATCGTGTCGGCGTTCTGGTACCTGCGCTCCGAAGAAGTCGAGCGCGAGCAGGAGTCGGTGCGGCGCGATGTCGAGTACGCGCAACAGCGCATGCGACTTCGCCTGCTGGAGCGGCAGGAACAGCTGATGCGCATCGCGCGCGATGCCTCCAACCGCGAGATCGATCCGGTCGAGTTCACGAGCCGCGCCGAGTCGCTGGTGAGCCAGTTCCCCGAGCTGCAGACCATCAGCTGGATCGACGACCGCCGCCGCTTCAAGGCCGGCTATGCCGCGCCCAGCGTGCATCCGGCGCAACAGCACCTGATCGGCGACGTGCTGCGCCCCGGTGACATCGAAAGCAATTACGCCTTGGCGCGCGAACTGCGCCAGCCGGTGTACTCGCAACCCGTGGCCGGCGGCGAGCCGGCCGCGATGCTGCAGCTGCACATCCCGCTGTTCGACCAGGGCCTGTTCGCCGGCGTCGTGCTCGGCGAGTTCTCGATCGACGGCCTGCTGCGCTACGGCATGCCCTCCGAAGTGCAGGCGCGCTACGCCGTGTCGCTGCTCGACGCCAAGGGCAACGTCATCGCCGGCAACACCACGCCGCTGAAGAACAGCGGCACCCGCCTGCTGCCCTGGACCGAAGCCACCAACGAATACGAAGTGCCGGTGTCGCCCGTGGGCAATGCGCTGATGCTGCGCGCGCAGGCCTACCGCACCTCGCAGGGGGTGGTGGGCAACGGCCTCTTCTGGCTCGTGTGCGCCCTCAGCGTGATGACCAGCTGGATGCTGATCGGCACCTGGCGCCACACGCGCCGCCGCCTGCAGGCGCAGCAGCGGCTCGTGGCCGAAACCAACTTCCGCCGCGCAATGGAAAACTCCATGCTCACCGGCATGCGCGTGCTCGACCTGCAAGGCCGCATCACCTACGTGAACGCCGCGTTCTGCGCCATGACGGGCTGGAGCGAAGACGAGCTGGTCGGCCAGACGCCGCCCTTCCCCTATTGGCTCGAATCCGACCGCGAGGTGATGAACGAGCGCCTCGAAGAAGAACTGCACGGCCGCGCCCTGCCCGGCGGCTTCCAGGTGCGCGTGAAGCGCAAGAACGGCAGCGTGTTCAACGCCCGCCTGTACGTGTCGCCGCTGATCGATGCGCGCGGCCACCAGACCGGCTGGATGACGTCGATGACCGACATCACCGAGCCGACGCGCATCCGCGAGCAGCTGTCCGCCTCGTACGAACGCTTCACCACCGTGCTCGAGGCGCTCGACGCTGCTGTTTCGGTGGCACCCATCGGCAGCGAAGAACTGCTGTTCGCCAACAAGCTGTACCGCCTGTGGTTCGGCTCCGACACCGTGGGCCACCTGGGCATGGTGGCGCAAGCCGGCGTGCCGCCGTCGAACGCGCACGACGAAGGCCTGGACGACGTCGACCCCTACGCCGGCCTGCCCATCGACACCCTCACCGCCGCCCAGACCGCGAACAACGAAATCTTCGTGCCGCACCTGGGCAAGTGGCTCGAGGTGCGCTCGCGCTACCTGACCTGGGTCGACGGTCGCTTGGCGCAGTTGGTGATCGCCACCGACATCACGCCGCGCCGCGACGCCGAAGAGCAGGCCGCCGCGCAGGCCGACAAGGCCCAGGCCGCGAGCCGCCTGATCACCATGGGCGAAATGGCGTCGAGCGTGGCGCACGAGCTGAACCAGCCGCTCACCGCCATCGCCAACTACTGCAACGGGATGATGTCGCGCATCAAGGGGCAGACGATCGACAACGACGCCCTGCTCGCCGCGCTCGAGAAAACCTCGAAGCAGGCGCAGCGCGCGGGCCAGATCATCCAGCGCATCCGCTCCTTCGTGAAGCGCAGCGAACCCAACCGCACGCCGGCCGACGTCGCCACCATGGTGAGCGAGGCGGTCGAACTCGCGGGCATCGAGCTGCGCCGGCGCAACGTGCGCCTGAACCACTACGTGGCCGCGCGGCTGCCGGTGGTGCGCGTCGACCCGATCCTCATCGAGCAGGTGATGGTCAACCTGCTGAAGAACGCGGCCGAATCCATCGACATCGCCGACCGCCCGCTGGCGCGCCGCAGCGTCGAGCTGCGCGTGCTGCCCAAGGTGATCGAGGGGCACAATGCCATCGAGTTCTCGGTGCAGGACACGGGCAAGGGCCTCTCGCCCGAGGTCATGGACCGGCTCTACGAGGCCTTCTTCTCCACCAAGCCCGAGGGCATGGGCATCGGCCTCAACCTGTGCCGCACCATCGTCGAGTCGCACCGCGGCCGGATGCAGGCGGAGAACATCTACAATGGCCCGGATGTGATCGGATGCCGTTTTTCCTTCTGGATTCCGGTGTTGGACGCTATCAGTTCCGTAGCAAGCGACGAGGCAAAGGTACCTGCATGAGTTTGATTCCGAAGAAGGGCACGGTCTATGTCGTCGATGACGACGAAGCCGTACGCGATTCGCTGCAATGGCTGCTCGAAGGCAAGGACTACAGAGTCCGCTGTTTCGAGTCCGCCGAATCCTTTCTCTCCCGATACGACCCGCGCGAAGTCGCCTGTCTGATCGTCGATATCCGCATGGCCGGCATGACCGGCCTCGAATTGCAGGATCGGCTGATCGAACGGCGTTCTCCGTTGCCGATCGTGGTCATCACCGGCCACGGCGACGTGCCGATGGCGGTCGACAGCATGAAGAAGGGCGCCATGGATTTCATCCAGAAGCCCTTCAACGACGAAGAGCTGGTGTCACTGGTCGAGCGCATGCTCGAGCACGCACGCGGCGCCTTCACGCAGCACCAGCAGTCGGCCAGCCGCGACGCGCTGCTGTCCAAGCTCACCGGCCGCGAGGCGCAGGTGCTCGAGCGCATCGTCGCCGGCCGCCTGAACAAGCAGATCGCCGACGACCTGGGCATCAGCATCAAGACGGTGGAGGCGCACCGCGCCAACATCATGGAAAAGCTCAACGCCAACACCGTGGCCGATCTGCTCAAGATCGCGCTCGGGCAAGCGGCCCCAGCCGCCAAGGCCTCCTGAGCCGCAGCTATCCCTGCGATAGCCACGCACCTTCCCCACGCCTGCGCAAGCGGGCGTTTTTACTTGGAAAATCAAAACCGATGACCGCCCAACTGATCGACGGCAACGCTCTCGCCAAAACCATCCGCGCCGAGGTGTCCGGCCGCACCGCTGCGCTGAAGGCCCGCGGCGTGAACCCGGCCCTGTCCATCATCCTGGTGGGCAGCGATCCGGCGAGCCAGGTCTACACCAAGCACAAGGTCAACGACAGCACCGAGACCGGCCTCTCGGCCACCCTCGAGACCTACCCCGCCGACCTGAGCGAGGCCGACCTGCTGGCGCGCATCCGCGCCCTCAACGACGACCCGAAGGTGCACGGCATCCTCGTTCAGTTGCCGTTGCCCAAGCACATGGACAGCCAGAAGGTCATCGAGACCATCTCGCCCGCCAAGGACGTCGACGGCTTCCACGTGGCCAGCGCCGGCGCGCTGATGACCGGTGCCCCCGGCTTCTGGCCCTGCACGCCGCACGGCTGCATGAAGATGCTCGAATCGATCGGCTACGACCTGCGCGGCAAGCACGCCGTGGTCATCGGCCGCAGCAACATCGTCGGCAAGCCGATGGCCATGATGCTGCTGGCCAAGAGCGCCACCGTCACCATCTGCCACAGCGCCACGAAAGACCTGGGCGCCCTCACGCGCCAGGCCGACGTGGTCGTCGCCGCCGTGGGCAAGCTCGACCTGCTGACCGCCGACATGGTCAAGCCCGGCGCGGTCGTCATCGACGTGGGCATGAACCGCAAGGCCGACGGCAAGCTGGCCGGCGACGTCGATTTCGACGGCGTGAAGGAAGTGGCCGGCTGGATCACCCCCGTGCCCGGCGGCGTCGGACCGATGACGCGCGCCATGCTTCTGGTCAACACCCTTGAAGCGGCCGAACGCGCCGCAAGATAAGAAACACCCCGTTGTTGGCTCACTGCGTGTAGCCGCCTCCCCCTCAAGGGGCACCACCAGCGGCCCGGCAAGGCCGTTCCGCGGTGGTTCCCGAAATGGCTTCGCTACGCTCGCCCAGGATCTTTCACATGACCAATCCGCTCCTCGACTTCACCGACCTCCCCCTGTTCGACCGCATCAAGCCCGAACACGTGTCGCCCGCGGTCGACGCGCTGCTGGCCGATGCCGAGGCCGCGCTACAGACGGTGACGGCGCCCGAATTTCCGGCCGACTGGATCGCGATCTCGAAGGTGCTCGACGTGGCCTCCGAACGCTTCAGCCGCGCCTGGGGCGCTGTCGGTCACCTCAACGCCGTGGCCGACACGCCCGAGCTGCGCGCCGCCTACAACGAGGCCATGCCGCGCGTCACCGCCTTCTGGACCCGCCTGGGTTCCGACGAACGCCTGTACGCCAAGTACAAGGCCATCGACCCGGCCACGCTCAACCCCGAACAGCGCCAGGCGCACAAGAACGCCGTGCGCAACTTCGTGCTTGGCGGCGCCGAGTTGCAGGGCGAGGCCAAGCAGCGCTTTGCCGACATCCAGGAACGCCAGGCCGAGCTGAGCCAGAAGTTCAGCGAAAACGCCCTCGACGCCACCGACGCCTTCGCGCACTACGCGCAGCTGGGTGAACTCGACGGTGTGCCCGAAGACGTGGTGAGCGCCGCGCGCGCGGCCGCCGAGGCCGAAGGCAAGAAAGGCTACAAGCTCACGCTCAAGATGCCGTGCTACCTGCCGGTGATGCAGTTCGCCAAGAGCAGCGCGCTGCGCGAAACCCTGTACCGCGCCTACGTGACGCGCGCCAGCGAACTCGGCGATCCGAAGTTCGACAACACCGCGCTCATCACCGAGATCCTCGCGCTGCGCGAGGAAGAATCGAAGCTGCTGGGCTACAAGAATTTCGGCGAACTCTCGGTCGTGCCCAAGATGGCCGAATCACCCGAGCAGGTCGTCAAGTTCCTGCGCGACCTCGCCGCCAAGGCCAAGCCCTACGGCGAGCGCGACCTGGCCGACCTGCGCGCCTTCGCGGCCGAGCAGCTGAACCTCGTCGATCCGCAAGCCTGGGATTGGACCTACGTCGGCGAGAAGCTCAAGGAAGCGCGCTACGCCTTCAGCGAGCAGGAGGTGAAGCAGTACTTCCCCGCGCCCAAGGTGATGGCTGGCCTGTTCAAGATCGTCGAGACGCTGTTCGAGGTGTCGATCCGCCGCGACAGCGCGCCCACCTGGCATCCGAGCGTCGAGTTCTACCGCATCGAGCGCGCCGGCCAGAAGGTCGGCCAGTTCTACCTCGACCCCTCCGCCCGCGCCGCCAAGCGCGGCGGCGCCTGGATGGACGACGTGCGCGCCCGCTGGCTGCGCCCCGACGACGGCGTGCTGCAGACGCCGATCGCGCAGCTGGTGTGCAACTTCGCCAGCGGTGTCGACGGCAAGCCGCCGCTGCTCACTCACGACGACGTGACCACCCTCTTCCACGAGTTCGGCCACGGCCTGCACCACATGCTCACGCAGGTGAACGAGCGCGACGTGTCGGGCATCAGCGGCGTCGAGTGGGACGCGGTCGAGCTGCCGAGCCAGTTCATGGAAAACTTCTGCTGGGAGTGGGACGTGCTCGCCCACATGACGGCCCACGTCGACACCGGCAAGCCGCTGCCGCGCGCCCTTTTCGACAAGATGACCGCCGCCAAGAACTTCCAGAGCGGGCTGCAGACGCTGCGCCAGATCGAGTTCTCGCTGTTCGACATGCTGCTGCACACCGAGCACCAGGCCGCAGCCGCCGCCCCGGGCGCCGTGATGGCGCTGCTCGGCCAGGTGCGCGCCGAAGTGGCCGTGATGCCCTCGCCGCCGTTCAGCCGCACGCCGAACACCTTCAGCCACATCTTCTCGGGCGGCTACGCGGCCGGCTACTACAGCTACAAGTGGGCCGAGGTGCTGAGCGCCGACGCCTACGCGGCCTTCGAGGAAACCGTGGGCGCCGACGGCGAGCCCAACATCGAGACCGGCCGCCGATACCGCCAGGCCATCCTGGAGGCCGGCGGCAGCCGCAGCGCCATGGATTCGTTCAAGGCCTTCCGGGGCCGCGAGCCGCAGCTTGATGCGCTGCTGCGACATCAGGGCATGGCTCAGGCCCAGCCCGCTTGATACGGCGCTGAAGCTTGCGATACTCGGGAGATATGTATCCGACTTTTTACAAACTCCCGATGCGCGGCCTGATCGGCCTGGTCCTCGTGTTGTCGACCGCCAGCGTGCTGGCGCAGGCGGTCTACCGCCAGGTCGACAAGAACGGCAAGGTCACGTTCTCGGACCAGCCCCCCGTCGTCACCAACGCGCCGACGGGCGGGCCGCAACCGGCCAGCGCCAACGCGCCGGCCAACAGCGGGCTTCCCTACGAACTGCGCCAGGTGGCACAGCGCTATCCCGTCACGCTGTATAGCGGCGAAGGCTGCGGCCCCTGCAACGAGGCGCGCACGCTGCTCACCACGCGCGGCATTCCCTTCGAGGAACGCACCATCAAGAGCAACGAGGACGTCGACGCCCTGCAGCGCCTGAGCGGACAGAACGCGCTGCCGCTGCTCACCGTCGGGTCGCAGCAGCTCAAGGGCTTCTCGGATGTGGAATGGTCGCGCTACCTCGACGCGGCCGGCTATCCCAAGAGCAACAGCCTGCCCGCAGGCTACCGCCCGCCCGCCGCGCGCCCGCTCGTCGCGCAGCAGGCACCGGCAGCGGCAGCGCCCCGTGCGACCGACACGCCCCTGCAGCCGCCGAACCCCGCGCCGGCACCGCCCTCGAACGCACCGGGCCCGAACAACCCGGCCGGCATCAAGTTCTAGGAACGACGGGGGCCCCGCCCCCGTGTTGCATCGCCGCCGTTCAGCCGGCGAACTGCAACGTCTTCACGCCCGACGCCGTGCCCAGCAGGCACACGTCGGCCTTCTGGTGCGCGAAGACCCCCACCGTCACCACGCCGGGCCACTGGCTCACTTCGGATTCGAAGGCGCGCGGGTCGGTGATCCGCAGGCCGGTCACGTCGACGATGTGCTGGCCGTTGTCGGTCACCAGCGGCAGGCCGTCTTTCTCGCGCACCTGGGCGATGCCGCCCAGGCCGGCGAACTGGCGCATCACGCGGCGCGCGGCCATCGGGATCACTTCCACCGGCAGCGGAAACGCGCCGAGCGTCTCGACCAGCTTGGAGGCGTCGGCGATGCAGACGAAGCGCTTGGACTGCGCCGCGACGATCTTCTCGCGCGTGAGCGCCGCGCCGCCGCCCTTCACCATGAAGCCCCGGTGGTCGATCTCGTCGGCGCCGTCGATGTAGACGGCCAGTTCTTCCACCTCGTTGCTGTCGAACACCGGGATGCCCAGTGCGCGCAGGCGCTCGGTGGACGCGACCGAACTGGAGACGGCGCCCTTGATCTCGTCCTTGATCGTGGCCAGCGCGTCGATGAACTTGTTGACCGTGGAGCCGGTGCCCACGCCGACGATCTCGCCCTTGACCACGTAGGCCAGCGCGGCAAGGCCGACCTGGGCCTTGAGTTCATCCTGGGAAAGAGGGGTTGGGGAGGCGGGTGCGGTCATCGCGGAGAATCCTTGGCTCATTGAAGTCGAGAATTATCCGATGCCCCTGCTGTTGCCCTCTTCGCTCTATGGCCTGGCCCGCCCTTTTCTGTTCGGTTTCGACCCCGAGCACGCCCATGAAATCACCCTCGACGGCCTGGCCCGCACCCAGAACACGCCCTTGGCCTGCGCCTACGCGGCGACGCGCGTCGAAGACCCGATCCAGCTGGCAGGCCTGAATTTCCCCAACCGCGTCGGCCTGGCCGCCGGGCTGGACAAGAACGCGCGCTGCATCGACGCCTTCGCGGCCATGGGCTTCGGTTTCGTCGAGGTCGGCACGGTCACGCCCAAGGGCCAGCCCGGCAACCCGAAGCCGCGCATGTTCCGCCTGCCGCAGCGCGATGCACTGATCAACCGGCTCGGCTTCAACAACGAAGGGCTCGACGCCTTCCTGGCCAACGTGCAGAAGGCCCGTTTCCGCAAGCAGGCCGGTGGCAGCAAGTCGCCCATGCTGCTGGGCCTGAACATCGGCAAGAACGCAGCCACGCCGATCGAGCGCGCGGTGGACGACTACCTGGCCTGCCTGGACGGCGTCTACCCGCACGCGGACTACGTGACGATCAACATCTCCAGCCCCAACACGGCCAACCTGCGCTCGCTGCAGAGCGACGAAGCGCTCGACGCCCTGCTGGGCGCCGTGGCCGAGCGGCGTGAAGCGCTGGCCACGCGCCACGGCAAGCGCGCGCCGCTGTTCGTGAAGATCGCCCCCGACCTCGACGACGCGCAGGTCGCGGTGATCGCCGCCACGCTGCAACGCCACGGCATGGACGGCGTGATCGCCACCAACACCACGCTCGCGCGCGACGCCGTGGCCGGCCTGCCGCACGCGCAGGAAGCCGGCGGCCTCTCGGGCGCGCCGGTGCGCGAAGCCAGCAACCGCGTGATCGCGCAACTGCGCGCGGCACTGGGCAAGGACTTTCCGATCATCGGGGTGGGCGGCATCCTGAGTGCAGCGGATGCCAAGGCCAAGATCGCCGCGGGCGCGGACGTGGTGCAGATCTACACCGGCCTGATCTATCGCGGCCCCGGGCTGGTCCGCGAAACGGCCCAGGCGTTGCAGCAGGATCGCCGCAAGGCCTGAGCCGGTTCTTCTCTTTGCTGCCGGTGGCTCAGCGCATGCGCCAGAGCACCGGCGCAATGACCGTGGCCCAGCGCAACAGCCGCTTCGGGCGGATCACCGCCACGGCGGCGGCAGCGACCACCCCGGCAGCCACTGGGTGCTCGCGCGCAATGCGCAACGCCGTGGCCGCAGCCGATTCGTTCGCAGGCTCGCCCGAGGCCGGCTGCGTCTCGCGACCGCCCTGCAAGGTGGCGATGCGCTCGCGCTGGCGGTCCATGCGGGCCAGCAGCTCTTCGCGCGTGGCGGGGCGCGGCGGGCGCGGCGCTTCGTCGTCCAGCTCCGGGTCCTTGCCGAGGTTGAAGCGGTCCTGGACCCAGGCCCAGTCGCGCTCGAACTCCTGAAAGGTCGGAACGAAGCTGTTGGAAGCGTTGCTCAGGCTGCGCATCAGGCCGATGACGGCCGCCAGCCACAGCACCGCCCAGACACCGGCCACAACCCAGGCGGCGGTGACGCGGTACGGCGTGTCCCAGTAATGCACGACCACCGCCATCGAGAGCAGTGCCACCGCCACGGTGGTCAGCCCCAGCACGGCGACGACCAGGACGAGGGTCAGCTTCAGGCGCTGCTTCTCGTCCTCCCAGGCCATGCGCAGCAACTGCACCCGGTCCTCGGCCGCCAGCGCACCTTCGGCGGCGGCGATGCGCAACCGGCGGATGCGGGCATCGAGCCCGAACAGGGACAGCAGTCTCATGCGCCGCCTCCGCCCTCACCGGCCACAGTGTGGCGACGGCGAACAAAGGGACGGCGGTGCGCGCTCAGGCCGGTGCAGTGACGCTCAGCGGCGGCCAAGCAACAGGCCCACCAGCACGCCGACGGCCAGGGCGGCGCCGGCAACCTGCCAAGGTTCGTCGTGGGCGTAGGTGTTGGTGGCGGTGGCCGCCTGGCGCGCCTTCTTGGCGGCCAGCTTGCTCTTTTCGGAAGCCAGCTCGCGCGCGATGGCGAGCTTGGTGTCGATGCGTTGGCGCAGCGCCTTGATGTGGGGAACCGAATCCAGGTCCTTGCTGGCCAGCACGCCGCGCACGTCGCTTGCGATGTCTTCGGCTGCTGCTTCAAGATTGTTGGATGCACTCATTGGAATCTTTCCTCCGTGATGACACCGGCACCGCGCCGGCGGCTTCACGCCAGCATATGGCGTGCTGTCATGTTACAGGCTCGAAAGCCCCTCATGCGCGACAGATGTGCTCAGTTGTGCCCGAGTGCATGCATCAGGCCTCGGCGAGCAGGTCCGCGACATGCCGTCCGATGACCAGGCAACTGGTGAGTCCGGGCGACTCGATGCCGAAGAGATGGACCAGCCCCGGCACCCCATGCGAGGCGGGCCCCGCGATCACGAAGTCGGCCGCGGGCTCCTCCGGCCCCGAGATCTTCGGACGCATGCCCGCATAGCCCGGAATCAACGCACCGTCGGGCAACGCCGGCCAGTACCGGCGCACCTCGTCGTAGAAGCGTTCGCCGCGTGCGGGATCGACCACGAGATCGTCGGCCGCCTCGACCCACTGCACGTCGGGCCCGAACTTGGCCTGTCCGCCGAGATCGAGCGTCAGGTGCACGCCGAGCCCGCCCGGTTCCGGCACGGGATAGATGAGCCGACCAAAAGGCGCGCGGCCCGCGAGCGTGAAGTAGCTGCCCTTGGCGAAGTACTCGCGCGGCACCACCGACGCCGGCATGCCTTCGAAGCGGCGCGCCCGCGCCGGCGCGCCCAGCCCCGCGGCATTGACCACGGTGCGGCAACGCAGCGCCGTGCCGTCGGCGGCGATCAGCACGACGGCCCCATCCACGCATTCGGCGCGCTCGATGGGCGACTTGAGCGCCAGCATGCCGCCCGCGTTCTCGAGATCGCCGAGCAGGCCCAGCATCAGCGCGTGGCTGTCGACGATGCCCGTGCTCGGCGAATGCAGCGCCGCCACGCAATGCAGCTGCGGCTCCATCGCGTTGGCTTGCTGCGCGGTGAGCAGCACCAGGTCGCCCACGCCGTTGGCCGCAGCCTTGGCGCGGATCGCGTCGAGCTGCCCCACCTGTTCGGCCGAGGTCGCCACGATGAGCTTGCCGCAGCGGCTGTGCGGCACGCCGCGTGCCTGCGCGTAGCTGTAGAGCGCGTCGCGTCCTTCCACGCACAGCGTCGCCTTCAGCGAGCCCTGCGGGTAGTAGATGCCCGCGTGGATCACCTCGCTGTTGCGCGAACTCGTTCCCGTGCCGATGGCCCCTTCGGACTCCAGCACCAGCACCTCCCGGCCCGCGAGCGCCAATGCGCGCGCCACGGCCAGACCCACCACGCCGGCACCGATGACGGCGCAATCGATTTCATCCATCGCGCGAGCTTAGCGCGGCACGACGGGCGTTCGGCCTACCTCGCGCTGGGCGGCGGCTCGGGGTCGGTGGGCTCGTCGGGCGCGTGCTCCGGCCCTTCATCGGGCTCGACCGGCAGGTCGGGCGTGATCGGAGACGGAAGATCGGGTTGGGTGGCCATGGCTGCACTCCTTCGTTCCATCTCGTCGTTCTAGCGCGCTTTCACGCGCCTGCAAGCGGCCCGTGGCGGAAGGCGTCGTCGGTGCGCACCGACAAGGCCTTCGCCCAGGCACTCCAGCAACAGGGCCACGCACGCTGCTGTGTCCTCGCCCCTCCCACACCACACAGGGAGGATCACAGTGGACGATGCATGGCAGGGCCAGTCTAGGCATCGCCGTGCCTTCGCACATGAGCGAAGCGCCCTTTGGTGAGGGAGCCATGCGCCCTGCCCGGCGTGCATGCGAGCGTGACAAAGCGCCTGCCTGGGACCGCGTGCCCGGCGCGGCCCCCACGACCCGCTGGTCGCGTCGAAAAAAACGCCGTCCGTCCGGCCTGAAAAAACCCGTGCCCGCAAAGCATTCGCGCCGCGGTCCGGCGGTGAATTGCGGACGAAATGACGGGCCCGCTGCGTCGATGCCCCGACCCGGCTCAGGCCTTCCCGCCGGCGCGACGGAAATCAACCGGGATCAATGCCGGTACCCATGGCGCGACCGCCTTTCCGAAATTTGCCGGCGATTGTCGCAATGCATCCCCGCGCTCCGTGCGCTGACAGAGGGGAAAGTACCTCGATCCCCATTGCTCTCTATTTCATTAAAAAAATGGACATCATTCTAATTTCAATGATCACCAAGAATCACGAAACAGTTGCATCCCAGGCACCAAAAATCAGATGGCAAGTAACATTTTTCATTAGATTTTTTAGGCCTTCTGAGGATTTTCAAATTCACCCTCTAATTAACCAAAAGACGGAAAACCATTCCACAGAAGAAAAATATCTACCCCATCCTGAGTGCTCAACGCTCGAATGCCGACTCCTTCCAGCTGTCTCAATTCGCGAAAAGTTTCTTGTCAACCGTCAAAACTTGTCTGATTCTAGAAATATTCATCGAATTGATACCGAAACTCAGACTCGCAGGTCTGCAGAGATGGCGGAGAAGAATGGCCATTTTTTTGAATCGACGTTCCATCATGGCTTCCTACAGGGGTGACAAAACGCCCACCACAAATGGCCTTGGTACCTCAAATGTCATGGCTTAGGTAGTTCGATTCGGAAATATTTATATCCAAATGTAAACATGGAGAAAAGAGCCCAACAGAAGGCTCACCAAGTTCATAGGATCGCGACAAACCAAGAACCAAATCCAATTGAAATCAATTCGATTCCTTCAATTGAATTTTCCATTCACAGTCTGCAGCCGGGTAATTGCATGGAAACCCACATTGCTTCGTCGCCGGAGGCCGCCGTGGCTTCGCAGGCCGCGCTGGGCGATCTGTTCGTGTCGCCGCCCGCGCACGCGGCGGCAGGCGAACGGCTCGACGTCTCGCTGGTCCTCGAAGCCGGGTTCGCGCAGCGCTGGCAAGCGTCGCTGGGCACCACGGGGTACCTGCCGGACACGCTCTTCGTGGGTGCCTGGCTGCTGCTGCAATCGCGCTGGCTGGGCGCGGCCCTGCCGGGGTCTCACGGCATGCCGACGTCGCTGCCCGGCACCGCGAGCGCGTGGCTGACCCAGCTCGACCTCGACCGGCGGGCCACGCCGCAGACCGCCGACACCCTGCCGCCCCTGCGGCTCGAAGCCCGGACAGAACTCCCCGCCAGCCTGCATCTGGACGTCGACGCGAGCCTGATGGACGCGCCCTGCGCCAGCCGCCTGCTCGCAGCCATCGCCGACACCGCCGCCGATCTGCTGGTGCATCCCGGTGCGGCGCTCCACAACATCCGCGCCCTGCCCGACACCGACCGCCGCGACCAGCTCGCCGCCTGGGCCACGCCGCCCGCCGCGCCCGACCTGTCGCTCACCGTGCCCGCCGTGTTCCGCCGCCGGACCGCGGCCACGCCCGACGCCGTGGCGCTGGTGGAAGGCGACGAAACGATGACCTACGCCGAGCTCGACGCGCGCAGCGACCGGCTCGCACAACGCCTGCAGCAGTCGGGCGTGCAGGCAGGCGACCCCGTCGGGATGGTGTTCGAGCGGTCGATGGCCGCCATCGTCGCCATGCTCGGCATCCTCAAGGCCGGCGCGGCCTACGTGCCCGTGCCGACCGACTTCCCGCCCGAACGCGTCGCCACGATGTTCGACCAGGCCGGCGTGACCCGGGTCGTGACGACCGAGGCGCTGGCCTCTCTCGTGCCGGCCCCCTGCACCGCCGTGCGGGTCGATGCGCCCGAAGACGGCGCGGCCCCCGCGCCGTGGACGCCGCCGGCCATCGACGGCGAATCGCTGGCGTACCTCATGTACACCTCGGGCTCGACCGGCGTACCCAAGGGCATCGAGATCAGCCATCGCGCCATCCTGCGGCTGGTCGTCGATGTCGACTACATCGAGCTCGCACCCGGGCGCGCGATGCTGCATGCGGCGCCGCTCGCCTTCGACGCCTCGACGCTCGAGGTCTGGGGGCCCTTGCTCAACGGCGGGCGCTGCGTGATCCACGACGAACGGGTACCCACCGGCGCCGGCCTCGCACGCACCATCGCCCGCCACGAGGTCCACACCGCCTGGCTCACGGCCTCGCTCTTCAACGCCGTGATCGATGGCGATCCGCAGCACCTCGCGGGCCTGGCGCACCTGTTCACCGGCGGCGAGGCGCTGTCGGTACCCCATGTGCGGCACGCGCTCGACGCACTCCCCGGGCTCACGCTCAGCAACGGCTACGGGCCGACCGAGTGCACGACCTTCGCGACCACCCATCGCATCGAACGCGCCGCGATCGCAGCGGGCCCGCGCTCGGTACCGCTCGGGCGCCCGATCAAGGACACCGTGCTGCGCGTGCTGAGCCCGACGCTCGAGCTGCTGCCCAGCGGACTCGTGGGCGAGCTGTGCATCGGCGGACACGGCCTGGCGCGCGGCTATTTGGGCCAGCCCGAACTCACGGCCGCGCGCTTCGTGCCCGACCCCTTTAGCGCGCCCGGCGACCGGCTCTACCGCACCGGCGACCTCGCCCGCTGGCTGCCCGACGGCACCCTCGAATTCATCGGCCGCATCGACGGCCAGGTCAAGATCCACGGCCACCGCATCGAGACCGGCGAGGTCGAGGCGGCGATCCTCGCGCACCCCGCGGTGCAGTCCTGCGCGGTGGTCGCGCGGCCCGGTCGCGACGGCCAGCTGCGCCTGGTCGCCTACCTGGTCGCCCGCACGCAGAAGCTGGCGTGGGACACGCTGCGCGCGCACCTGGCGACCCGCCTGCCCGCGGTGATGCTGCCGTCGGCGCAGGTGTGGCTTGCGCAGCTTCCCGTCACGCCCAACGGCAAGCTCGACCGCAACGCCCTGCCCGAGCCGGCCGCCGAGCGCCCCGAACTCGCGCAGCCTTTCGAGGCCGCGCGCGACGCGCTCGAGCAGCAGGTCTGCGACGCCTTCGCGCGCGCCCTGGGCATCGACAAGGCCGGGCGCCACGACAACTTCTTCGACCTGGGCGGCAGCTCGCTGCTGGTGCTGCAGGTGCTGGCGGACCTGCAGCGCGAAGGCGCGCCGCCGCTGTCGACCAACCTCTTCTTTCGCCACCCGACGCCGGGCGCCATCGCGGCGCAACTGCAGTCCGCTGGCGAGGCGCCACAGGCGCCACACCCCGTGCCCGTGCGCGAGGACGCCGCCAGCGTCCCCGAGCCCATCGCTCTCATCGCCACCGCCGGTCGCTTCCCCGGCGCGGGCGATGTGGAGCAGTTCTGGGACAACCTCGTCGCCGGGCGCGACACCATCAGCTTCTTCGACGACGCCAGCCTGGACGCCGGCGTCAGCGAGTCGCTGCGCCGCGACCCGGCCTATGTGCGGGCTCGCGGCGTGATCGACGGCATCGAAGGCTTCGATGCCGCCTTCTTCGGCATTGGCCCGAAGGAAGCCGCACTCATGGACCCGCAGCACCGCGTGTTCCTCGAGATCTGCTGGGAGTGCCTGGAGCGCGCGGGCTACGTGCCCGACGAAGCGCCGGGCCCGGTGGGCGTGTACGCGGGCACGTACAACGCGACCTACTTCCAGCGCCACGTCACCTCGCGGCCCGACCTCGTGGAGGCCGTCGGCGAGTTCCAGGTGATGCTGGCCAACGAGAAGGACTACATCACCACCCGCGTGGCCAACCGGCTCAACCTGCGCGGGCCGGCGGTGAGCGTCAACACCGCGTGCTCGACCTCGCTGGTCGCGGTGGCCCAGGCCTTCCACGCACTGCGCACGGGCCAGTGCTACATGGCGCTGGCGGGCGGCGCCTCGGTCACCTGCCCGCCGCGCAGCGGCTACCTCTACAACGAGGGCTCGATGCTCTCGCCCGACGGCCACACGCGCAGCTTCGACGCGCAGGCCAAGGGCACCGTGTTCAGCGACGGCGCCGCCGTGGTGCTGCTCAAGCGGCTGTCCGACGCGCAGGCCGACGGCGACACCGTCTATGCCGTGCTGCGCAGCGCCTGCGTCAACAACGACGGCGGCGCCAAGGCCAGCTTCACCGCGCCCAGCGTGGACGGTCAGGCGGCAGTGATCCGCGCCGCGCTGGCCGCGGCGGACGTGGACGCGCGCAGCATTTCCTACGTGGAAGCGCACGGCACCGCCACGCCGATGGGCGACCCGGTCGAGGTCGAGGCGCTGGCCGTCGCGTACGCCGAGCACACCGACGCGCGGGGCTACTGCACGCTGGGCTCGCTCAAGAGCAACGTGGGCCACATGGTCACGGCCGCGGGCGCCGCCGGCCTCATCAAGACGGCGCTGTCGCTGCACCACGAACTGATTCCGCCCACCGCGCACTTCACGGCGCCGAACCCGGCGATCGACTTCGCGCGCACGCCGTTCCACGTCAGCAACCAGCTGCAGCCGTGGCCGCGGGCCGCGCTGCCGCGCCGCGCGGGCGTCAGCTCGTTCGGCGTCGGGGGCACCAACGCGCACGTCGTGCTCGAGGAAGCGCCGGCGCGGCAGGCACGCACCACGCAACCGGGCGTCCATGTGCTGGCGCTGTCGGCCCGCTCGGAGGCCGCGCTCGCGGTCGCGACGCAGCAGCTGGCCACGCACCTGGAGGAACAGCCCGAACTCTGCCTGGGCGACGCGGCGTTCACCCTGTGCGTCGGCCGCAAGGCCCATGCCTTCCGCCGCGCCGTGGTGGCCGGCGATGCGGCGCAGGCCATCGAGGCGCTGCGATCGGAGAACACGGCGTGGCGCGTGAGCGACCGGATCGCCGAGCGCGCGCCGCAGCCCGTGCTGATGTTCCCGGGCCAGGGCGCGCAGTACCCGGGCATGGGCCGCGCGCTGCATGCAGGCGACCCGGTGTTCGCGGCCGCGTTCGACAACTGCCTGCGCGCCTTCGAGGGCGCACTGGACTTCGACCTGCGCGAACGCCTGTTCGCAGACGACCCGCAGGCGCTCGCGCCGACGGCCGTCACGCAGCCCGCGCTCTTCACGCTCGAGTACGCGCTCGCACGGCGGCTGCTGTCGCTGGGCCTGCGCCCGCACGCGCTGATCGGCCACAGCGTCGGCGAATTCGTCGCGGCCGTGATCGCCGGCGTCATGCGCCTGGAAGATGCCGCCCGGCTCATTGCCCGCCGCGGCGCGCTCATGCAGGCACAGCCCGCGGGGACGATGCTGTCGGTGCGGCTCGGTGCGGACGCGCTGGCCCCGCGGCTCGCGTCCTCGCCCCAGATCTCGCTCGCCGCGGAGAACGCACCCGGCGCCTGCGTGGCCGCCGGCCCCACCGAGGCCATCGCCGAACTCCAGGCCGCGCTCGAAGCCGAGGGCGTCGCCTGCCGGCTGCTGCAGACCTCGCACGCCTTCCACTCCGCCATGATGGACGCCGCGGTGGCGCCCTTCGAAGCGCTCGTGAGCCAGGTGGCGCTGCACGCGCCACAGATCCCGATTTACTCCACGTTCACCGGCCGCCTGCTCGAAGACGCACAAGCCACGAGCCCCGCCTACTGGGCGCAGCACCTGCGCGGCACCGTGCGCTTCTCGCCGGCGCTGCAGAGCGCGGCGGACGACGCCACCCATCCGGTCTTCGTGGAAGTCGGTCCGCGCAACACGCTGGCCGCGCTGGTGCGCCAGCACCGCCTGCCGGGCCTGGCCCCGGCGTCGAAGGCCGGCGCGGTGGCGGTGTCGCTGCTGCACGGCGAACCGGCCGACGAGACCCGGACCCTGCGCCTGGCCGCCGCGCGCCTGTGGACCTGTGGCGCCGAGGTCGACCTCGCCCTGCTGGCACCGCGTGCCGGCGCCCGGCGCGTGTGCCTGCCCACCTACCCGTTCGAACGCAAGCGCCTGTGGGTCGACATCGCGCTCACCGCGCCGGTGTCACCGGCCCTTGCGCCTGCCCTGCCTGTTTCATTGGAGCCGATCGTGACCGCTGCAGCGCCCTCGCCTGACCTTCCTCTGCCTTCTTCCCCGCCGTCCGAGGCGTCGCGCGCGGCGTCGGTCGACAGCCGATTGCGGGCCCTGTTCGAAGACATCTCGGGCATCGACATGGCCCAGGCCGAGGGCCAGGCCCCGTTCGGCGAGATCGGGATGGACTCGCTCACGCTGACCCAGGCTGCCACGCAGATCAAGAAGCGCTTCAAGGTCGAGCTGAGCTTTCGCCAGCTGATGGAGAACTACCGCAGCTTCGACGCGCTGGCCGCGTACCTGCTGAAGAGCCTGCCGCCCGAGGCCGAGCCGGTGGCTGTGCCCGCCATGCCCGCCATGCCTGCGGCCTCCGCCGTGCAGGTGTCGATGCCAACGCCACCGCAAGGGCTTGCGCAGCCCACCGGCCTGCTGAACCAGGTGATCGCACAGCAGATGGAGCTGATGCGCCAGCAGCTCGCGCTCCTGTCCGGCGCGGCCGCGCCAGTGGCGGTGGCGGCGATACCCGTGTCGGCCGAGGCCGCACCCGCCGCGCAGCCGCAGCCGCCCGCCGAAGCGCCGCTTCGCTACGACGTCAACAAGGCCTTCGGCGCCATCGCCCGCATCCACACCCAGCGCACCGCCGAACCCAGCGCGCGGCAGAAGGCGCGGCTGGCGACCTTCGTGCGGCGCTATGTCGAGCGCACGCCAAAGAGCAAGCGCTTCACCGAGGACAACCGCGCCCACATGGCGGACCCGCGCGTGGTCAACGGTTTCCGTCCGCTGACCAAGGAGATCACCTACCAGATCGTGATCGAACGCTCCAAGGGCTCCCGGCTCTGGGACCTCGACGGCAACGAGTACGTCGACGCGCTCAACGGCTTCGGGCTGAACCTGTTCGGCTGGCAACCCGATTTCGTGCAGGACGCCGTGCGGGCCCAGCTCGATGCGGGCTACGAGATCGGGCCGCAGCATCCGCTCGCGGCCGACGTGACCCGCCTCATCTGCGAACTCACGGGCAGCGAGCGCGCCGGCCTGTGCAACACCGGCTCCGAGGCCGTGATGGCGGCGCTGCGCATCGCGCGCACCGTCACCGGCCGCAGCACGGTGGTCGCCTTCACGGGCTCCTACCACGGCACCTTCGACGAAGTGCTGGTGCGCGCCGGCAAGGGCGGCAAGGGCCTGTCGGCCGCGCCGGGTGTGATGAGCGGCATGTTCGGCGACATCCGCGTGCTCGACTACGGCACGCCCGAGGCGCTGGCCTTCATCCGCGACAACGCCGCGGACCTGGCGGCCGTGCTGGTCGAGCCGGTGCAAAGCCGCCGCCCCGACTTCCAGCCGCGCGAGTTCCTGCACGACGTGCGCGACGTCACCGCGAAGAACGGCTGCTGCCTGATCTTCGACGAGGTCATCACCGGCTTTCGCAGCGCGCTGGGCGGCGCGCAGGAGCTGTTCGGCGTGCGCGCCGACCTGGCCACCTACGGCAAGGTGATCGGCGGCGGCTTTCCGGTCGGCGTGATCGCCGGCAAGCGCGAGTTCATGGACGCGCTCGACGGCGGCGCCTGGCAGTACGGCGACGACTCGATCCCGGGCGTGGGCGTGACCTACTTCGCCGGCACCTTCGTGCGCCATCCGCTCGCACTCGCTGCGGCCAAGGCCTCGCTCACGCACCTGAAGGAGGCCGGGCCCGCGCTGCAGGCCGGGCTCACCGCCAGCACGACCGCCATGGCCACGGAGCTCTCGGGCTGGTGCCAGGAGGTCGGCGCACCGATCGAGATCCGTCATTTCGCGTCGCTGTGGCGCGTGAGCTGGCTCGAAGACCAGCCGCTGCAGGACCTGCTGTTCGCCATGATGCGCAGCCGCGGCGTGCACATCCTGGACAACTTCCCGTGCTTCCTCACAAGCGCGCACAGCGCCGAGGACATCGCCTTCCTGCAGCGCGCCTTCAAGGAATCGGTCGCCGAGATGCAGGAATCCGGCTTCCTTCCGCGCCGCGCTCCCGCCCCCACCCGCTTCGACGCGCGCAAGCCCGTCGAGGACGGCAGCGTGCTGGCCCGCGACAGCGACGGCCAGCCGTACTGGTACGTACCCGAAGACGCCGCCTTGCACGAGCGCCTCATCAACGGAAAGGCCGCAGCATGAACGCCGCACTCAAGCCCACCGCGAGCGGTGGCCTCGTCGAATGCATCATTGCGACCACCGAGTCGCAGCGCGAAATCTGGCTCGGCGCCACGCTGAGCCCCGAGGCCTCGATGGCCTACAACGAGTCGGTCGTGCTGCGCCTGCGCGGCGCGCTGGACGGCGACGCCTTGGCGCGCGCCACCGACCGGCTGCTCGAACGCCACCAGGCGCTGCGCGCCACGATCTCGCCCGACGGCACCTTCATGCTGGTCAGCCCGCCGGCCGGGAACCAGCTGGTGCGCCACGACCTGGGCGGGCTCGCGCCCGAAGCCCTCGCGCAGGCGCTGCACGCGGCCCACGACGAGGCGGTGTGCACGCCGTTCTCGCTCGAACACGGGCCGCTGTTCCGGGCGGTGCTGTACCGCCTGGGCGATGACGAGCACGAGCTCGTGATGTCCGCGCACCACGTGGTCTGCGACGGCTGGTCGTGGGCGGTCATCACCGAGCAGCTGGGCCACCTCTATGCCGAGGAAACCGGCATCGGGCTGAAGCTCAAGGCCGCGCCGCTCTTCGCGGACTTCGCCGCCGAGGAAGCCGTGGCCGCCGCGAGCCCCGACATGCAGGCGCACATCGACTACTGGCTGGAGCGCTTTGCCGGCAACACGCAGCCCGTGCTCGACCTGCCGCTGGACCGCCCCCGCCCGGCCGCGCGCACCTTCAATTCGCGCCGCGCCGAGCGCCTGCTCGACCGGCGCGTGGTGGGCGCCGTGCGCATCGCGAGCACCAAGGCCGGCGTCAGCCTGTTCACGGGCCTGCTCAGCGGCTTCGTCGCGACGCTGCACCGCCTCACGGGGCAGGAAGACATCGTGGTCGGCATCCCGACCTCGGGCCAGCTCGCGCACGACGTGCCCGGCCTGGTCGGCCATTGCGTGAACCTGCTGCCGCTGCGCATCGCCGCGCACCCCGCCATGCGCTTCGACGCGCTGATGGACGAATGCAGCACCGCCGTGCTCGACGCCTTCGATCACCAGGCCCTGACCTACGGCGCGCTGCTGGGCCAGCTCTCGCTCGAGCGCGACCCGAGCCGGCTGCCGCTGGTGAGCGTGACCTTCAACGTCGACCCCGACGTGGCGAGCAGCGCGCAGGCCTTCACCACGCTCGACGTGGTGCAGGACACCATCGCCCGGCGCTACGAGAACTTCGAACTCTTCGTGAACCTGCGCCCGCACGCCGGCAGCCTGCAGGTCGAGGCGCAGTACAACACCGACCTGTTCGACGACGTGAGCGTGCAGCGCTGGCTCGACATGTTCGAGTGCGTGCTGCAGTCGGCCGCGCACAAGCCCGACGACACCATCGGCGGGCTCGACGTGCTGTCCGCCGGCGCCGCGCGTGCGCTGCTGGCGCTGCAGCCGGCGCGCGTGCCGCTGCGCGGCGCGCCGCTGGCGCACGCCGGCTTCGTGGCGCGCGTGCCGCAGCAGCCGCACCGCCCGGCGGTGCGCGACGGCGCGCGCAGCTGCAGCTACGGCGAACTCGATGCGCTGTCCAACCGACTGGCGCGTGCGCTGCGCGCGCGCGGCGTGGGCCGCGGCCAGCGCGTGGGGCTGTGCCTGGAACGCAGCCTGGAGATGGTCGTCGCGATGCTGGGCATCCTCAAGGCAGGGGCCTCCTACGTGCCGATGGACACCTCATTTCCGCAGGCGCGGCTGGACCACTACGCCAGCGACGCCACCCTCAGCCTGATGCTGACCTCGTCCGACATCGCGGTGGCGCCGCGCGACTGGCGCGCCGACGCCGACCAGCGCGTCTTCGAGATCGACCGCGACACCGCCTGGCGCCAGCTGTCGGGCGAAGCGCTGCCGCCGAGCAGTGACGACCCCGGGTCCGAAGACGCGGCCTACGTGATCTACACCTCCGGCTCGACCGGCCTGCCCAAGGGCGTCATCGCGCACCACCGGGGCGTGGCGCACCTGCTGCAGTGGATGCAGCGCGAATCGGGCATCGGCCCGTCCGACCGCATCGCCGCCGTCACCACGCTGTCGTTCGACATGGCCGTGCCCGACCTGCTGCTGCCGCTGGCGGCGGGCGCCGAACTGGTGATGGTGCAGCGCGAGGTCGCGATGGACGGCAACCGCCTGTCGCGGGCGCTCGACGACGAACAGATCACGCTGCTGCAGGCCACGCCCGGCATGTGGCAGCTGCTGCTCGATGCCCAGTGGGCCGGCGGCACGCCCGGTTTCCGCGGCTGGACCGGCGGCGAGGCGCTGCGCCCGAGCATGGCGCTGGCGCTGTGCGAGCGCATGGAAGGCCTGTGGAACGGCTACGGCCCGACCGAGACGACGGTGTACTCCACCGCCTGGCATGTGCGTCCCGAAGAGATCGCCTCGCGCGGCATCTCGATCGGCAGGCCCGTCGACAACACCGAGATCTGGATCCTCGACGCCGACCTGCAGCCCTGCCCGATCGGCGTGCCCGGCGAAATCTGCATCGCGGGCGAAGGCGTCTCGCTGGGCTACCTCGACCGCCCCGCACTGACCGCCGAGCGCTTTGTCACGGTGCGCATCTTCGGTGCCACGAAGAAGGTCTACCGCTCCGGCGACCGCGGCCGCTGGCGCAACGACGGGCTGCTCGACCACCTCGGGCGGCTCGACTTCCAGGTCAAGGTGCGCGGCTACCGCATCGAGCCCGGCGAGATCGAGGTGCGCTGCTGCGAAGTGGCCGGCGTCTCGCGCAGCGTGGTCGTGGCCCGCGAGGACAACCCCGGCGACGTGCGCCTGGTGGCCTACCTGGCGCTGGCGCCCGAGGGCGGCTTCGACCTCGATGCGCTGATGGTGCACCTGCGCAAGCACCTGCCGGCCTTCATGCTGCCGCAGCACGTGGTGACGCTCGACGCCCTGCCCACGCTGGCCAACGGCAAGGTCGACCGCGTCTCGCTGCCGCCGCCGCAGGCGGTGGCGCGCAACGAGGTGCGGCGCGGCGCGGGTCCGCGCAACGCGCACGAGCGCAAGGTGCTCGCGGTCATGGAGAAGGTGCTGAGCCTGCCGGGCCTGGACATGCACGACAACTTCTTCACCATGGGCGGCCACTCGCTGCTGGCCGCGCGGCTCACCACGCTGCTGAGCCGCGAGTTCCAGGTCACCTTGCCGCTGCGGGCGCTGTTCGAGGCGCCCACGGCCGAGAAGCTGACCGCGGTCATCGAGGCGCTGCAGGGCGCGGGCGTCGGCCTGCAGGCGCCCATTGCCTGCCACCCCGATCGCCGCAGCGCGCCGCTCACGCCTTCGCAGGAACGCATCCGCTTCATGGAGCAGCTGTACACGGGCCGGTCGGTCTACAACGCGCCCTCGGCCCAGCGGCTCACCGGCAAGCTCGACGCGGCGCGCTTCGAAGGCGCGCTGCGCGAGATGATCCGCCGCCAGCCGTCGCTGCGCACGCGCATCGGCTTCGACGAGGACACGGGCCGCCCGATCCAGTCGATCGCGGAGTCGGTGGAGTTCGCCCTGCCGCTGGTCGACCTGCGCGGCCTGCCCGCTGACCAGCGCGAGGCCGAGCTGGTCGAGCAGATGCAGGAGCTGGCCGACCGGCCGCTCGACATCCACAGCGCGCCGATGATGCGCGCGACCCTGTTCCAGCTCGACGACAACGAGCACGTCTTCCTGTTCGTGCCGCATCACCTGATCTGGGACGGCTGGTCCTTCGACCTGATGCAGCGCGAGCTGGGCGCGTTCTACGACGCCGCCGAACGCGGCCGGCCCCACAACCTGCATGCACTCGCCACCACCCACGGCGACTACGCCGAGTGGCTGGAGACCTGGCTGACCGAGCCGGCCTGCGAGGAGCAGCTCGCGTTCTGGCGCGGCCGGCTCGCAAGCGCCAGGGCCGTGCGCCCGCCCCGCACCGACATGCCGCGCCGCGCGGGCAAGAGCGGCCAGGGCGGCGCGCACTGGATCCACATCGACCTGCAGAGCACGCAGCGGCTGCGCGAGGTGGCACGCGACATGGACGTGACGCTCAGCATGCTGACCTTCGGCATCTACGCGCTGACCATGGCCCAGGCCACCGGCAACGACGCCATCGTCATCGCGAACCCGGTGCGCGGGCGCCAGCAGGCCGAGACGGAAGACGTCATGGGCTTCTTCAACAACGTGCTGCCGGTCTCGCTCGCGGTCGACATGGCGCTGCCGCTGCCCGACTTCATGCGCTACGTGAAGCAGGAGCTGCTGTCGATGATGAACCACCAGCAGGTGCCCTTCGAGCGCCTGATGGCCGAGCCCGGCTATGCGGGGCAGATCAAGGCCTCGGGGCCCTACCAGGCGATGTTCTCGTTCCAGGACGCCCGCGAGCGAGCGCGCACCGTCGGCAGCCTGCAGACCCGCCAGGTGCACGTGATGCAGCACGGCGCCACCGACGACGTCGGCGTGTGGCTGATGGACAAGCCGCACGGCCTGGAAGGCGCGCTGCTCTACAACGCCGACGTGTACCTGCGCGAGACCGGCGCCCAGCTGCGCGAGCGTTATCTCGAGGTGCTGGCCCGCGTCGCCGACCGCCCGAACGCCACGCTCGCGGAGATCGCCAGCACCGAAGGCTCGGCCAGCGCACGCTATCTGCGCAAGCTGGCGGCCGACGAGGCGGACAAGAGTGCGCCGGCCGATCCCCTCAACGGCGACGCGCACGAGGCGAAGCGCGGACTGCTCAGCCCCGAGCACGCCCAGCTGGCCCAGATCTGGGCCGACGTGATCGGCATCGACGTCGACGAGATCCGCGCCAGCGACAACTTCTTCGACCTCGGCGGCGACTCGCTGCTGGTGCTGCGCGCCGTGCAGCAGGCGGCGCAGACGCTGGGGCACCGCGTGGAGCCGCGCCGCTACCTGTTCGAGAACCTCGGGCAGATCGCGTCCTCGGCGCACGCCACGCCGCACGGCGTGCCTTCGGACCTCGCCGACCTGGCCGCCGGCACCGCCGCGCATGCACAGCGCGGCGGGCTGCTCGGCGCCCTCGGCAGCTGGCTGCGCAAGGGGTGACCATGACCGGCGCCGCCAACGCACTGTCCATCGACGCACCGGTCTGCCGGTACGTCGAGCTGGACAGCTTCACCGACACCCTGCCCGCGCAGGTCCTGTCGGACGAAGAGCGCGCGCGCGCCGAGAACCTGCGCTTTCCCGTCGACCGCCAGCGCTTCCTGGCGGCCCATGTCGCGCTGCGCCAGGCGCTGTGTGCGTACACGGGTCTGGCGCCCGATGCACTGACGCTGGCCACCGGCGCCTTCGGCAAGCCGTCGCTGGCGGGGCATCCGCGCACCCAGTTCTCGCTGAGCCACAGCCAGGGCCTGGCATTGATCGCCATCGGCGGTCGCGGCCCGCTGGGCGCCGACGTCGAGCTGCTGCGCCCGATGCCGGACGCGGCCGACCTGGCGGCGGCGCATTTCACGCGGCGCGAACAGGAGGCGCTGGCCGCCTTGCCCGCCGACGAACACGACCGCGCCTTCCTGACCTGCTGGACCCGCAAGGAAGCCTGCCTGAAGGCCATCGGCGTGGGCCTGCTGGTGTCGCCGCAGAGTTTCGACGTGGGCCTGGCACCGGACAGCCGCAGCGTCGAGCTGCCGGTGGCCGGCCGCATCCTCGTGCTGGCGCTGGGACCGGCGCCCGCGCGGGCGGACAGCGTGGGCTCGCTCGCCGAATGGCGCCATACCGAAGCCCGCGCCCGGCCCTCGCAGGCCGGCGCCGAAGGCCGCCGCCAGCGCCCACCGAATCCGCGCAAGGGGATGAGCGAGGCGCGATGCGCAGGGGGTGTCGCATGACCCTCTTCACGCCGCTCATGTTCGGACCGGCCTCGCGCCAGGTCTTCGGCGCGTTCCACGCTGCCGACGAGGACCGGGGCGAGCCCACCGCGGTGCTCCTGTGCCCGCCCTTCGGCCAGGAGGGCCTGCGCACCCACCGCTTCTTCAAGGTGCTGGCCGAACGCCTCGCGCGCGCCGGCATCGCCACGCTGCGCTTCGACTTCTACGGCTCCGGCGACTCGCCGGGCGACGAGAGCGAGGGCGAGCTCGACGGCTGGCGCCGCGACCTGTGCGCGGCGCACGAGGAGCTGCGGCGGCACGCACCGCATGCCGCCATCGTGTGGATCGGCGCGCGGCTGGGCGCCACCCTGGCCGTGCTGGCCGCGCGCAACGGGCGCTGCGACCCGGCGCGGCTGGTGCTCTGGGAACCGGTGATCGACGGGCCGGGCTACGCGCGCCTGCTGCGCGAGCGGCACGTCGAGGCGATCGACACGACCTTCTGCATCCCCGACCTGTCCTGGCGCCGCCACCTCGCGCGGGAACCGGACGCGCTGCCCGAGGAGGCGCTGGGCGTGCGTCTGTCGCCGGCGCTGCAGGCGCAGCTGCGCACCCTCACGCCGCAGTCGCTGCCGCTCACGGCCCTGCACGACACCCTGGTGCTGGCCCCGCCCGACGACACGTCCACCGCGCAATGGGCGGCCGAGCAGCAGTCGCGCCACATGCCGGTGCGCCTGGCCTACCTGAGCCATCCGCTGGACTGGACGTCCGACCCCTTTCCCCACAGCGCGATGGTGCCGGCCGATGCGCTCAACCGCCTCCAGGGAGCGATCCATGAATGACATGACGCAGACCCCGGTGTGCTTCGGCCCCGGCAACGCACTGATGGGCATGCTCACCGTGCCCGCGCAGCGCGCGGCGGCGCCTGTCGCCTGCCTGATGTTCAACATGGGCGCGAACCACCGCGTGGGGCCGCGCCGCATCAACGTGAAGCTGGCGCACCTCTTGGCCGCGCGCGGCGTGGGCAGCCTGCGCTTCGACCTGGGCGGCATCGGCGACAGCGAGGCGCTGGACACCGGGCCCGACCTGCAGACGCGCGCGGTGCACAGCCTGCAGGCCGCCATGGACCTCGTGCAGCGCATGCAGGGCATCGGCCAGTTCGCGACCGTGGCCATGTGCTCGGGGGTGGAGCACGCCATGTCGGCCGCCGCGGTGGACGCGCGCATGGTGGCGCTCTCGCTGTTCGACGGCTTTGCCTTCCCGCAGCGGCGCACGCGCTGGGAGCTCACGGTGCGCCGCGCGCTCGCGGCGCCGCTGCACCCGTCGTTCCCCGGCAAGGCGCGGCGCTGGGTGCTGCGCCATCTGCCGGGCAGCACGGTGGGCAAGCCGCTGCCGGGCTACTTCGTGGACCGGCGGCCGCCCAACGTCAACGCGATCTGGTTCGAAGCCACGATGAAGCGGCTGGTCGAACGCGAGGTGGCAGTGCAGCTGCTGTATTCGGGATCGCTGCATGTCTGCGACCGCGACCGCGACCAGCTCGGCGCCCTGCGCCGCGAACCGTTCATGCAGGGCCTGCAGTACGAGTTCATGCGGGACGTGGACCACACCGTCTGCACGGTGAAGGGCCAGCAGCTCTTCCTGCAGTCCGTCGGCGACTGGGTCGTCGAGCACTGTCTGGCCACCGGCAGCCCGCAGCGGCAGGACCGTCCGGCGACAGGCACCCCGCGCGCGATCCCGGCCACGCTCGCCGCGCCCTGAAACAACAACCGAAGCCAAGGAGATTGCCATGACATCCGCAACCCCAGCGAACCCGCGCGGCGAGCGCCTCCTCGCCACCGAGGGCGCCCGCGCCCTTCCCGGTGGCCGCTTCCGGTCGCGCGCCATGGCGCTGCTGCTGTCGCTCGGCTTGTGCGGCTGCGCACCCGGCTTCGGCACGCCGGGCCCGCTGCAGTCGGCCGACGGCACGGCCGGCGGCAGGATCGCGGCCATCACGCCGGAGCTGGTCCGCGCGCAGCTCGCCGGGAACACGGGCATCCCGCCCGACGTGAAGGCGCTGTTCGGCCGGCCCGCGCCCTACACCATCGGGCCGGGGGACGTGGTGGGCATCACCGTCTACAACAACCCCGAGCTGCAGCCCAACCTGGGCGCGGTGATCGCGCAGCAGAGCGACCCGACCGGCGTCACCGTGGCGCCGGGCTTCATCGTCGATGCCGCGGGCGAGATCAGCTTTCCCTACATCGGCCGCACCCGGCTGCAGGGCCTGACGGAAAGCGGTGCGTCCGAGCTGATCGCCAAACGCATCGGCAGCATCATCAAGGCACCGCTGGTGAGCGTGCGCATCCAGTCGTTCCGCAGCCAGCGCGCCTATGTCGAGGGCGAGGTCCGCACGCCGGGGCTGCAGATCTTCACGGACATCCCGATGACGCTGTCCGAGGCGCTCAACCGCGCGGGCAGCATCACCGCCGGGGGCGACCGTTCGCATGTGACGCTCACGCGCGGCGACCGCACGGTGGTCATCGACCTGATGCAGCTCAAGCGCTTCGGCGCCGACGCCAACAACATTCCGCTGCGCAACGGCGACATCGTGTACGTCGGCAGCCGGGACGACAGCCGCATCTACGTGATGGGCGAGATCCTGCGGCCCTCGGCGCTGCTGATGCGCAACGGCCGCATGAGCCTGAACGAGGCCCTCGGCGATGCGGGCGGGCCCGACCTGCTCACGGCCGACCCCGGGCAGATCTACGTGATCCGCAACTCGCCGCAGACGCCCGACACGCCGCAGATCTTCAGCCTGAACGCGAAGAACCCGGCCGCGCTCGCACTGGCCGACCGCTTCGAGCTGCGGCCGCGCGACGTGGTCTATGTCGACCGCGTGCCGCTGGTCTCGTGGAACCGGGTCGCCAACCTGATCCTTCCCGCCGCCCAGGTGATCAACCTCGCGCGCGACACCGCCCGCAGCAGGTAGGCCGCGCAGCCCCGGCCCGAACACGACAAAGAAGGTGAAGCCCATGAATGCGCGTTGGTACCCCCCGCTTCCCGCACCGTACAGCCCGGAACCCGAGCGCCCGCACTCGCGGTTCAAGGAATACGTCGACCTGATGCTGGACAACCGATGGCTGATCGCCTCGGTCACCGCCGCGGTGTTGGTGCTGGGCGCGGGCTACGCGCTCTTCGGGCCGCGCGTGTACGAAGCGAACGTGCTGATCCAGCTCGAGGATGCCGAACGTTCGCCCGGCGGCGCGGGCGATGCCGCGGTCAACGGCGTGGGCGTGAAGACGCCGACCTCGGGCGAGGCCGAGATCCTGAAGTCGCGCATGGTGCTCGGCCAGGCGATCGAGAACACCAAGCTGTTCATCAAGGCCCGCCCGCACTACATCCCGGTCGTGGGCGCGTTCATGGCGCGGCATTCGAAGACGCTGTCCAGGCCGGGCTTCCTCGGCATGCGCGGCTATGTGTCGGGCACCGAGCGGATCGCGGTCGCGCAGATGGACGTGCCGCCGGCCCTCGAGGGCAAGAAGTTCCTGCTGACCACTGGCAAGGACGGCGCCTACACCCTGACGCACCCCGACCTCGACACCCCGCTGCACGGCCGGGTCGGCGAGCCGCAGGACAGCTCGGTGCCGGGCGGCACGGTCCACCTGCTCGTGGCCTCGATCGACGCCCGGCCCGGCGGCGCCTTCGAGCTGACGCGGCATTCCACGCAGCTCACCATGCTCGAGCTGCAGCGCGAGCTGCGCGTGATCGAGAAGGGCAAGCAGTCCAGCGTGATCGACGTGAGCTGGCAGACCGACGATCGCGAGCACCTGGCGAACCTGCTCAACGAGGTGGCGCGCCTGTACATGCGGCAGAACATCGACCAGAAGACCGCGCAGGCCGAGCGCACGCTGAACTTCCTGGGCACCGAGCTGCCCAAGTTCAAGCAGCAGCTGGAACAGTCGGAAGAGGCCTACAACCAGTACCGCAACCAGAACGGAACCATCAGCCTGGACGACGAGGCGCGCAACGCGCTGTCGCAGAACGTCGACCTGCAGGCCAAGCTGCTCGACGCGCGCCAGAAGCGCCTGGACCTGGCGAGCCGCTTCACCAGCCAGCACCCGATGCTGATCACGCTCGACGCGCAGATCGCCTCGTTGCGCAAGGAGCTGGGCGGCGTGGACAACCGCATCCGCCGCATGCCGATGCTGCAGCAGAACTCGCTGCGCATGCAGCGCGACATCAAGGTCAACACCGAGCTCTATTCGTCGCTCCTGAACAGCTCGCTGCAGATGCGCCTGGCCCGCGAAGGCCGCATCGGCAACGTGCGCGTGCTCGACCAGGCGCTGTCGCCCGAGAAGCCGGTGCGGCCCAAGGCGGTGATCGTGATGGCGCTGGCGCTGGTCGTGGGGCTGTTCCTGGGCGCGGTCACGTCGGTGCTTCGCAAGGTGCTCAAGAACACGGTCGCCACCCCCGACGAGATCGAGATGCGCACCGGCCTGAACGTCTACAGCACGATCGCACTCAGCACGCGGCAGGGCGCGCTCGACCGCGCCATCCGCCAGGGCCGGCCCGGGGTGAAGCTGCTGGCGGCCTCGCACCCGGACGACCCGGCGCTCGAAGGCGTGCGCAGGCTGCGCACCGCGCTGGGCTTCCTGATGGCGGGCGCGCAGAACAACCGCATCCTGCTGACCAGCGCCACGCCGGGCGCGGGCAAGACCTTCCTGTCGGCGAACTTCTCGGCCGTGCTGGCGGCCTCCGGCAGGCGCGTGCTGCTGATCGACGCCGACATGCGCCGCGGCAAGCTGGCGAGCCAGTTCGGGCTCAAGGCGACCACCGGCCTGTCGGAGCTGATCGCCGGCACCGCCACGCTCGCGCAGGCGGTGCATGCGCAGGTGCTGCCGCACCTGGACGTGATCACCACCGGCAAGCTGCCGCTCGATCCGGCCACGATGATGGGTTCCACTGCGTTCACGCGCCTGCTGGAGACCCTCTCGGCGCTGTACGACGCCGTGGTCATCGATGCACCGCCGATCCTGCTGGCGACCGAGACCGTGGCGATGTCACCGGACGTGGGCACCCTGATGCTCGTGGCCCGCGCCGGCGACAGCGAGCTGGGCGACCTGGTGGAGAGTGCCAAGCGGCTGGCGCACGTGGGCGCGGCGTTCCACGGCGTGGTGCTCAACGCGCAGGACGCGCGGCAACGCCACAACGCCTACGGCTACGACTACGGGCCCTACGGCCTGCCGCCGAACATCTATCCGCCCGCGCTGGGGCACACCCCCCGCGCCGAACCGGAGCGCGCGACATCATGAGCACGCACCTTTCACGCACGCCGCACCGCACCGCCGCGCGCCCCGTGCCGGTGGGCGGCTCGCGGCTCCTGCAGGCCGCCAAGCGCGCCATGGACATCCTCCTGGCGGGCGCCTTCTTCCTGTTCCTGGGTTGGGCCTACGCGCTGATCGCCCTCGGCGTGCTGCTGACCTCGGGCGGCCCGGCCATCTACGTGCAGCCGCGCTACGGCAGGGACGGCCGGATCTTCCGCTTCTACAAGTTCCGCACCATGGCGCCCGACGCCGATGCCCTGCTGGCCCGCCACCTGCGCGAGAACGACGCGGCGCGGCGCGAATGGGAGAAGTTCCAGAAGCTCGAGCACGACCCGCGGATCACCCGCTTCGGCGCCTTCCTGCGCCGCTACAGCATCGACGAATTTCCGCAGTTCTGGAACGTGCTCAAGGGCGACATGAGCATGGTCGGCCCGCGCCCCTGCATGTTTGCCCAGAAGGAGCTCTACGGCCCGTACTGGGCGTACTACTGCGCGGTGCGCCCGGGCATCACGGGCCTGTGGCAGATCAGCGGACGCAACGAGGTGAGCTACCGCCGCCGCGCCGCCATGGACGCCGAGTACGTCGCCACGCTGTCGCTGCTGCGCGACGTGGTGATCCTGCTGAAAACCTTCCGCGTCGTGCTCGGGGCGCGCGGTTCGCGCTGAGACCCGAAGCCCCCTCTTCCTTCACTGAAAGAACGCCATGCGAATCTATGTTGCAGGTCATCGCGGAATGGTCGGCCAGACGCTCACGAGGCGCCTGGGCGAACTCGGCCACGAGGTCGTGACGCGCAGCCACGCCGAGCTCGACCTGCTCGACCAGGCCGCCGTCGCGCGCTTCTTCGCGACCGAGCGCGTCGACCAGGTCTACGTGGCGGCAGCCAAGGTCGGCGGCATCCACGCCAACATGACCTACCCCGCGCAGTTCATCTACGAGAACCTGCTGATCGCGGCCAACCTCACGCACCAGGCCTTTCTCGCCGGCGTCAAGCGGCTGCTGTTCCTCGGCTCGAGTTGCATCTACCCGCGCCTGGCCGAACAGCCGATCCGCGAGGAGGCCCTGCTCACCGGCAAGCTCGAGCCCACCAACGAGCCCTACGCGATCGCCAAGATCGCGGGCATCAAGCTGTGCGAGAGCTACAACCGGCAGTACGGCGCCACGCACGGCGTCGACTTCCGCAGCGTGATGCCGAGCAACCTCTACGGCCCCGGCGACAACTACCACCTGGAGAACAGCCACGTGGTGCCGGCGCTGATCCAGCGCTTTCACCTGGCCAAGATCAGCCGCACGCCGAGCGTGCTGATCTGGGGCAGCGGCCGGGCACGGCGCGAGTTCCTCTACGTGGACGACATGGTCGAAGGCTGCCTGGACGTGATGAACCTGTCGCGCGCCGCCTACGACCAGCACACCGATCCGATGCGCGGCCACATCAACCTCGGCACGGGCGAGGACGTCTCGATCGCCGAGCTGGTGGAGCACATCCGCGAGGTGGTGGGCTACGAGGGCAGCATCCACTACGACCTGGCCCAGCCCGACGGCGCACCGCGAAAGCTGCTGGACGTGTCGCGCGCGGCCAGCTTCGGGTGGCACGCCACCGTGCCGCTGGCCGAAGGGCTGCGCCGCACCTATGCGGACTACCAGGCGGCGCGCCGGACCGCCGCCGAGGCCGAGCACGCCTGAAGCAGAAACGGACCTCGCCATGAGAACCCTCGTCTTCTGGTCCGGCATCGTCTGCGCCGCACTGTGCGGGCTGATCGATCCTGTCTGGGGCTACGGGGTGGTGTTCGTGCTGACGGTGGTGCAGCTGTCGATGCTGGGCACCGCTGGCAACAGCGTGTTCCTGCTGATCCACTACACGGCGGTTCTCATCTACTTCTCGCTGGCGCCGGCGATGCAGATTGCGGCCGACACCGACTTCTGGGAGGTCGGCATCGTCGGGCAGGCCGCGCACACGCAGGCGTTGATGCTCGTGCTGCTGTACATGGCCGGCGTGGAAGCCGCACGGCTGGGCCTGCCCGAGCCGCCCGCCACGCCCCGGCCGGCGCAGCGCGCGCTCAGTGCCGGCGTCGCCCACCCCTTCCTGCTGCTGGCCTGCCTGGAGGTGGCGTTCGCCATGCTCTTCCTGCGCCCCGACATGAACTTCACGGCGCGCGGCGTGATTTCCGAAGAGGAGGCCGCGCCGGTCCAGTACATCGTCTATTCCACGCTGCCCAAGCTCATGGTGCTGCTGTGCTGCGTGGCGCTCGCGATCCACGCCACGCGCCAGCGCACGCTGTGGGCCTGGTGCGTCGCGGGCCTCGCGTTCGCACTGGCCGCCATCGCCGCGAACCCGGTCAACACGGCGCGCCAGGTCATCCTGATCGGGCTGCTTCCGCTGCTCATCCATGCCCTGGGGCGGCGCCACCGGTGGACGCTCGCCGCCGTGATCTTCGGCGCCATCGCGGGCCTGGGGCCGGTGCTGAACCTGATTTCGCGGGACGCCATGTGGGGCGCGGAGCTGGCGTCGTACCCCTTCAGCCAGGACTTCGACGCGATGTTCGTCGTCGCGGGCATCCTGGAGCGTGCGCCCTCGCCCGATCTGGGCTACGGGCGCTACCTGCTCTCGGCCTTCTCCTTCATCCTGCCGCGCGAACTGAAGATGTTCCCGGGCTACGACCCGCTCGGCTGGCCGGCCGTGCTGGGCAACTTCTCCCAGAGCAACCTGTCGCTGCCGCCCTTCACCACCGCCTACTTCGACTTCGGGCTGGCGGGCCCAGCCCTGCTGGGCTTCGCGGTCTCGGCGCTCTTTCGCCTCGTCGACAAGGCTGTCGACCCGCAACGCACGCTGACGGCCGGCTACCTGTGCGCGCTGGTGCTGCTGGCGGCCTACGTGCCGTTCCTGCGCGGGCCGATCCTGGGCTGGGGACCGTTCGCCGTCTCGGGGCTGGTCGCGGCCGTCGTCGCCGGCAGCCTCGCGGCGTGGTTCCGCAGGCCGGCCCCCCGCCCGGCGCGCGCCAGCCTGCCGACCGCATGAGAACGCACGCACGCAGGAGCGACCATGGCCACCTACCTCTTCTACGACACGATCCGGCTCAACGCGTCGGCGGGTGGGGTGCTGAACGTGTCCGAGGTGCTGCTCGAGAGCATGCGCGACGCGCCGGGCCACGAGGTGCAGCCGATCAGCGAGCGCCATCCGCACCTGTACGCGGCCGCACGGCGGCTGAAGATCAGCCGCTTCATCCTCGACACGCTGCTCTACAACGTCCACCTGGTGCGCGGGTGGCTGCGCGGGGAGCGCGTGTACTCGCTGTTCCCGAACTACTTCCTGCCGTTCTCGCTGCTGGCGCCCTTCGGCCGCCATCGGGATTCGATCGTGGTGGTGCACGACGTGCAGTACAAGTCGTACCCGCAGTACTTCAGCGCGCGCAAGCGCCTCTGGCTCGACTGGAACCTGCACCGCGTCGCGCGCAGCGCCGCCGACGTGGTCTTCATCAGCCGCAGCAGCCAGGAAGACTTCGAGCGGCACTTCAGGCGCTGCGAGCACCCGGCGGTGATCTTCAATCCCGTGGATGCGGGTGCCGTCACCGCGAACGCCGACCACACGGCAGCGCCTGACGGACGCTACCTGATCGCGGCCTACCACTACTACCCGCACAAGAACTTCGAGGGCATCCTGAAGCTGTTCGTGCGCATGAAGCGCCAGGGCCTGGTCGACTACCTCGACATCACCGGCAACGGCGCCAAGGAGGTCGAACGCATGATCTCGGCCATGGCGCCCGCGTTCCGCGGCTGCGTGCGGCACCGGGGGCTGGTATCGCGGGAAGAACTCCTGCGGCTGTACCGGGGCGCGACGGCCTTCATCTCGCTGTCCACCTTCGAGGGCTTCAACCTGTCGGCCGCCGAGGCGGCCACGCTGGGCGTGCCGCTGCTGCTCTCGGACCTTCCGGTGCACCGGGAGCTCTTCGCGGGCTACGCGTTCTTCATCGGCAACGAATTCGTCGGCCTCGGCGGCATCGAGCGCTACCTGGCCGCGCACCAGCGCACGCGCCCCGCATGGTCGCTCTCGCGGGCCTGCACGCCGGGCGCGGTGGCGGCGAGTTACCTCAGGCTGAAGCGCGGTGACGCGTCGCTGGCGAGGGCCACGCCATGACGAACCGCGCACGCTCCCTGCTTCGCGCGCTCGCGGTGCTGGCGCTCGGGCTGGCCGCGTGGGTGCGGCCGGCCGTCGCAGCACTTCCCGAAACGCAGGGCGTCCCTGGCTTCGGCGTGATGGTGCATTACCTGCCCGACAAGCAGTCCATCGCCGGCATCGGCCGCTTCGACGTCGACGCCTTCGCCGCTTCGCTCGCGGAGATGCGCGCCAGCCATCTCATCCTCACGCTCGGGCAGAACAACGGCCAGTTCATCGCACCGAATGCCGCCCTCGAAGCACTGTGCCCGCGCAGCGCCGCGCACCGTTCGCCGCGCGACCTGCCGATGGAGATCGGCCGCGCGCTGCGGCGCCACGGCATCGCGCTGATCCTCTACCTGCCCTTCCGCGCGCCGCAAGGGGATGCCTACCTGATGGAATGCCTGGGCGATGTCTCCGAGCAGCAGCCACCGCCGACGCGCTTCATCGCCGCCTGGTCGGCGGTGATCGACAGCTGGTCGCAGCACTACGGCCCACTCGCCACGGGCTGGTGGTTCGACGGCGTCTACAACACGACGGGCATGACGACGCGCGACTGGGACCGGTTCTGCGCGGCCGCGCGCAACGGCGCACCCACCCGGTGGCTGGCCTTCAATGCCGGCGAGGGGGCGGCGCGCTTCAGCCTCAAGAGCGCGCCGTGCCAGAACCTCATGGCAGGCGAGTACCTGCAGCCCGCCGCACGCCTGGCCTCGCCGCCCTCCGAACTCCGGCTGCACGTGCTGACGCCGCTGGGCGCTTCCTGGGCCCAGCCGAGCGCGCCGCGCTTCTCGGCCGCGCAACTGCGTGGCTGGATCGGCGATGCGAACGCCCGGGGCGGAATGCTCACGCTCGACATGCCGCTGGACGCCGACTTTCACTTTCTTCCCGCCCACGTCGCGCTGGTGCGCAGCGCCACCGCGCCGCGGCCCTGACCCGTACCAACCCGCTTGCCCGACCATGGACCACGCCCTCCCCTTCATCGTTGCGGAAGACCGCCAGAACACGGCCCTGCGCCTGTGCTGCGAATCCGCGGCCATGGCGCAGGAGCAGCTCGTCGTCCTGTCGGACACCGACGCCGGACCGGCATACGAACGCTTCTGCCAGGCCTACGTGCACCTGTCGAGCAACACGCCGGCGTTCGAGAAGATCTGCTTCCGGCGCTACTTCCTCCTGGCGAACCATCTCGCAGCGCACCCCGACTGCCGTGCCTTCGTGCTGATCGACAGCGACGTGCTGCTGTTTCAAGGCGTCGGCGCGCACATTGCACGCCTGGTGGGCAAGGCCGACTTCTCCGGCTCCAGCATCCTGCCCACGGACGGCTGGAACCCCTGCCAGATCTCGCCGCACGTGAGCTACTGGACGGCGGCCGGCCTGCAGGACTTCGTCGCCTGCCTCATCCGTATGTACAGCACGCCCGCCGGCCTGCACCAGCTGCGCGAGATCGCCGAGCGCTTCGCGGCCCGCAGCGTGCGCGGCGGGGTGTCCGACATGACGCTGCTGTACCTGTGGGCGCAGGCCAGCGGCAACACGGTGCCGATCAATCGGGTGTTCGACGGCCAGGTGATCGACCACAACGTCAACGGCGGCACCAACCACTTCGTGCGCGAGTTCCGCGTGCGCGGCGGCGCCAAGCGCCTGGCCTTCGTCGACGGCCAGCCTTGCCTGCAGACGCCGGCGGGCGAGACGGTGCGCGTGCTCGCGCTGCACTTCCAGGGCGCCGCCAAGCTGGCGATGCAGCCCGCTCTGCATCGCCGCGTGTACGCCGTTGCGGTGCTGACCTGGGCACTGCAGATGGCACGCCGGGCCAAGAACAACGCGCACCGGATCGCCTCGCGCGCGCGCCGCATGGCCGACACCCTGGGCGTCGCGCAGGCGCCAACGCCGAAGCACCCCGCGGACGGGAGCACGCCATGAAGCCCGCCGCCGGCACCTCGTTCGCCCTGCCCGGCATCCGCTTGGCACAGCGCCTGGGACTGGGGGCGCTCGCGTCGCGGCTGTATGTGTACCTGTCGGGTTTCCTGGCGATCTTCCTGATCGCGGCGCAGGTGGCGCCCGCGCGCTTCGGCGAGTACTCCGTCTACCAGTCGGTGCTCGAAGTGGCGCTGGTCGTGGGCACGCTGGGCAGTTCGCTGCTGTTCTCGCGCAATGCCGCAAGCGTGCCGCCCCGGGTGACGCGCGGCGACCTGCTGCGCACGCTGGCGATCGGGCTGCCGCTGGCCGCGCTGCTCGCGGCCGGCGTCGTGGGGGCGCAGCGCCTGCCGGTGGCCGGCGCGCCCTTCATGCTGATCCTGCTGTCGCTCGCGGTCTTCGCCTTCAACAGCCTGCGCCTGTCGTACAGCCGGGGCCTGGGCCATGCGGGCCTGCTCAACCTGGAGTCGGGCGTGCGCGCGACCGTGCTGGTGCTGGGCGTGGCGACGCTCGCTGCGCTCGGCCTGGAGATCGGCGTGGCGCACCTGCTCGCCATCAATCTGCTGGCCTTGGTGCTCGTGGGCGCGGCCATCTTCCTGCCGGCGAACGGCGCAGCGCCGCCGGCCGGGCCGCCCGTGCTGGCGCTCGCGTCGCAGGCCAGCGCCACGGTGTATGCGCTGCTGACCTTCCTGCTGCGCAAGTCGGACCTGCTGCTGGTGGCGCTCTTCATGCCGCTGGGCTACGTGGGCGCGTTCAAGCTGGCCTTCCTTCTCGCGGAGGCGCCCTCGCAGTTCGTGCAGGCCTTTCTCGTCACGAAGACGCCGGCGATGCTGGACGCCAACGCGGGCAACCTGACGATCGAGAAGCTGCGGCTGGCGCGGCATTCGTTCCTGCTCGGCTGCGTGCTCTTCGTGGGGCTGGCGGGGCTGATGGCGGTGGCCGCGCCACTGCTGAAGCTCGGCCCCGAGGCGCGCGACATCTTCGTGTGCATCGCGCCGTACTTCCTGCTGAGGACCTACACGGTCCACCACGAAACGATGCTCGCGCTGAACGCCACGATGGGCTCGCTCGGGTGGTGGACGCTGCTGGAGTTCTCGCTGCGGCTGGCCTCGTATGGCGTCGTGATCTCGCTCTTTCCCGACAAGCCGCACTACGTCTTCTTCATCGCCTTCGTCACCGACTTCGTGCTGTACGAGCTGCGCATGCGCGCGCTGTTCGGCTTCTTTCCGATCGTGCGCCTCCTGCGCCCGGCCCTGGGGAGCTCGCCGTGAAGATCCTGCTGTACTCGATGAACTTCGCGCCCGAGCTGGCCGGCATCGGCAAGTACTCGGGCGAGATGGCCGACTGGCTGCAGGCCCGAGGCCACGACGTGCGCGTGATCGCGGCGCCGCCCTTCTTCCCGCACTGGGCGGTGTTCGAGGGCCATTCGGCCTGGGCCTATCGCAAGACCACCGGGCGCAACGGCCTCACGGTCTGGCGCGCGCCCACCTGGGTGCCTTCGCAACCGCGTGCGCTGGCGCGCGTGGCGCACCTGTGCTCGTTCATGCTGTCGAGCATGCCGCTGCTGCTGGCGCAGGCGCGCTGGAAGCCCGATCTTGTGTTCGTCGTGGAGCCGCCGCTTTTCTGCGCGCCCGCGGTGCTGTGCTTCGCGAAGCTGCTCGGCATCAGGTCGTGGCTGCACATCCAGGACTTCGAAGTCGATGCGGCGTTCGGCCTGGGCCTCGTGCGCGGCGCGGGCATGCGGCGTGTCGCGCTGTCGCTCGAGCGATGGTTGCTGGCGAGGTTCGACCGCGTGTCGACCATTTCGGCAGCCATGGTCGACAAGGCCAGGAGCAAGGGCATCGGCGAAGGCCGGCTGGTTCTCTTTCCGAACTGGGTGGACGTGTCGGCGATCCGCCCCGCTCCCCGCGCGGCCGATGGCTACAGAGCCGAGTTGGGCATTGCGCCCGATGCCGTGGTCGTGCTCTATGCGGGCAGCCTGGGCGCCAAGCAGGGCATCGAATTGCTGGCCGAGGCCGCGGGCCTGCTGGCCGACCGGCGGAACATTCACTTCGTCATCTGCGGCAACGGCCCGAGCCGCGGCCCGCTGATGTCGGCCTGCGCCGGCCTGGACCGCGTGCACTTTCTCGACCTGCAGCCCGCCGAACGGCTCAACGAATTGCTGGGCATGGCCGACATCCACGTGCTGCCGCAGCGCGCCGATGCCGCCGACCTCGTGATGCCCTCGAAGCTGGCCGGCATGTTCGCGAGCGGCAAGGCCGTGATCGCCACGGCGCACCCCGGCACCGAACTCGCCCGCGTGGTCGCGGACCGTGGCTTCGTGGTGCCCCCGGGCGATGCGGCCGTGCTGGCCGACGCGATCGCGCAGCTCGCGTGCTCGCCGGGCCTGCGCCAAGCGCTCGGTGCGGCGGGCCGCGCGTTCGCGCTGGCGGAGCTCGACCAGGACGCCATCCTGTCGCGCCTCGAACAAGCGCTGCTTCGCTGCGTGGCAGACCGAGGCACGGCCACGCCATCCCCACTGCGCGAGTCCCAACCATGACCCACTCAAAGATTCTGGTGACGGGTGGCGCCGGCTTCGTCGGAAGCCACGCCTGCGTGGCGTTGATCGCGGCCGGCTACCTGCCGGTGGTGCTGGACACGCTGGTCAACAGCGACCCGCGTTCGCTGGAGCGCGTGGCACGCATCTGCGGTGTGCAGCCGCAGCTGGTGCGCGGCGACGTGCGCGACGCGGCGGTGCTCGACCGCGTGTTCGCCGAGCACGGGGTCGACGCGGTGCTGCATCTCGCGGGGCTGAAGGCGGTCAGCCGCTCGGTGAGCGACCCGCTCGGCTACTACGACGTCAACGTGGCGGGCAGCCTCGCGCTGGCGCGTGCCATGGAGCGTGCCGGCGTGCGCACGCTGATCTTCTCGTCCTCGGCCACGGTCTACGGCGACATCCCGCGCTCGCCGATACGGGAGAGCGCGTCGTACGCGGCCGTCAACCCCTACGGGCGCTCCAAGGTGATGGTGGAGCGCATGCTCGCGGACCTCGCCCGCTCCGATCTGCGCTGGGGCATCGCATGCCTGCGTTTCTTCAACCCCATCGGCGCGCACGAGAGCGGCCTGCTCGGCGAACACCCGCAGGGACCGCCCGACAACCTGGTGCCGTATGTCTCGCAGGTCGCGGTGGGCGAGCGCGGGCACGTCGTCGTGCACGGCAACGACTACGAGACGCACGACGGCACCGGTGTGCGCGACTACGTGCACGTGATGGACGTGGCCGAAGGCCATGTGGCGGCCCTGCGGTACGCGACGCTGCATCGGGGCCTGCTCACGGTGAACCTGGGCACGGGGCACGGCGCGTCGGTGCTCGACGTGATCGCGGCCTTCGAACGCGCATGCGGGCGCCGCATTGCGGTGCACATCGGTCCGCGCCGTCCCGGCGATGCCCCGGCCTACTGGGCGGACGTGCAGCACGCCCAGGACCGGCTCGGCTGGCGCGCACAGCGCAGCCTGGACCAGATGTGCGCCGACAGCTGGCGCTGGCAGCTGGCGAACCCGCGCGGCTTCGACGAACCGATGCCGGGCTTCCCGGTCCGCGCCGCCGACGGCGCCGCACCGACCGCCGTCACTCACTCACTTCAACCGGGGCAAGAACATGGCTGAAAACACGCTCACACCCTCTGGCGACCCCACCCCCGCCGTGATGGCGCCGCGCCGCCCGGGCCCGTCCGCCCCCGTGTGCGCGCCCGCCGCGAGGCTGTGGCCGGACTTCATGACGGGCCAGGAAAAATCGCCGGTGCGCGTGCTGCTCATCGACGACGACGAGTACATGCGCCGGGTGATCGCCCAGGAGTTGCTGTCGGACCTGCGCATCCAGCTCGAAGGCCAGGCCGACAGCATCCGCGAGGGGCGCAAGCTCTTGGCCACGCATGCGTTCGACGTGCTGATGGTCGACCTGCGGCTCAGCGACGGCATGGGCTTCGAGCTGATCGCCGAGGCGCGCCGCCACCATGGCAACGGCGAGATCATCGTGATCTCCGCGCTCGAGGACGATGCCCACGTGCTGCGCGCCTTCGAACTGGGCGCCACGGGCTACCTGCTGAAGAACGCCTGGCTGCAGAGCTTTGCCGATGCGGTGCTGCACGTGGTGAACGGCGGCGCCGTCATCACGCCGCGGCTCGCGCGGCGCCTGCTGCACCGCCTGAACCACCAGCCCCGCGAGCCGCAGCCCGCCGACGACGCGTCGCCGCCGCGCGACACGACGCTGACACCGCGCGAGAGCCAGGTCCTTCGCCACGTGGCGTCGGGCTACGTCTCGGCGGAGATCGGCGCCAAGCTCGGCATCACCGGCCAGACGGTCAACGTGCACATCAAGAGCATCTACAAGAAGCTGCATGTGCATTCGCGCGCCCAGGCGGTGAACCTCGCCGTTCACACGGGCCTGATCTGAGCGGCACGCCCTCGAAGCGATCCGGTTCGTCACCCACTGCACACACAAAGGCTGGTCACCATGAACACCCCCACCATTCATCCCGTGGTCCTGTGCGGCGGCAGCGGCACGCGGTTGTGGCCGCTGTCGCGCAAGGCCTTTCCCAAGCAGTTCGCACCGATCGTGGGCAACAAGAGCCTGCTGCACCTCACGCTCGAACGGCTCGCGACCCTGAACCGGACGATCACCTGCGTCGCGTCGGAAGAGCATCGCTTCCTGGTGCGCGAGGCGATCGAGAACGCGCACGCGCAGGGCCGCCAGATCCTCGAGCCCGTGCCCCGCAACACGGCCGCCGCGATGGCCGCGGCGGCCCTGCTGGCCGAGCCCGACGACCTGCTGCTCTTTGCGCCTGCGGACCACCACATTCCCGACGTGGCGCTGTTCGAGGCCACGATGCGCAGCGGCGTCGAAGCAGCCCTGGCAGGCAAGATCGTCACCTTCGGCATCGCGCCCAGCTTTCCGAGCACGGCCTACGGGTACATCGAGGCGGCCGGGGCCACGGGCCATGGCCCCAGCCACGCGGTGGCGCGCTTCGTCGAGAAGCCGACGGCAGCGGTGGCGCAAACGCTGATCCTGCAGGGCAACTACTGCTGGAACGCGGGCATCTTCCTGGTCCAGGCGCGCACGCTGGTCGCGGCCCTGCGCACGCATGCGCCCGACATCCTCGCCACCTGCGAACGCGCGACCGCCGCGGTGTCGGTCGACGGCAGCTTCGTGCGGCTGGACCGCGAAACCTTCGAAGGCTGCCGCAGCGACAGCATCGACTACGCGGTGCTCGAAAAGCACGCCGACGTCGCGGTGGTGCGCTTCGAGGGCGCATGGAGCGACGTGGGCAGCTGGAACGCCGTGGCCCAGCTGCACCCGGCCGACGAGGCGGGCAACCGCGTGAGCGGCGCGGGCAGCGTGCTGAACTCGCGCAACACCTTCGTCCATGCGCCGCACCGGCCCGTGGTGGCGCTCGGCACCGAGGACCTGATCATCGTGGACACGCCGGACGCGGTGCTGGTCGCGGGCGCGGACTGCGCCGAACAGGTGGCCGAGGTGGTGCGCCTGCTGGCGCGCGAGGGCACGGTCGAGGCCACCGAGCATCGCCGCGTGGTGCGGCCCTGGGGCGCCTACGACAGCATCGACACGGGTGAGCGCTTCCAGGTGAAGCACCTGACCGTCAAGCCCGGCGGCAAGCTGTCGCTGCAGATGCACCACCACCGCGCCGAGCACTGGATCGTCGTCAAGGGCACGGCCAAGGCCACGCGCGGCGGCGAAGTGCTGCTGGTGCGGGAGAACGAGTCGATCTACCTGCCCTCGGGCACCATCCACCGGCTGGAGAACCCCGGCAAGACGATGCTGGAAGTGATCGAGGTGCAGACCGGCAGCTACCTCGGCGAAGACGACATCGTGCGCTTCGACGACACCTACGGCCGCTGCCCCGCGGCCGAGAAGCGCGAGGCGCTCGCGTTGCAAGCGGCCCTGCAGCCCACGGCTGAACGTGGCGTCGATGCGCCGGCCTGACCCGTCCCTTCCCTTCCTCTCACCTCATTGAAGCCATGAAAAAACGTGCTGTCGTCACTGGCATTACCGGACAGGACGGGGCGTACCTGGCCGAGCTGCTGCTGGGCAAGGGCTACACCGTCTACGGAACCTTCCGCCGAACCAGTTCGGTGAACTTCTGGCGCATCGAGTCGCTCGGCATCCAGGACCATCCGGAGCTTCATCTCGTGGAGTACGACCTGACGGACCTGGGCAGTTCGATCACGCTCATTCGCGATGCGCAGCCCGACGAGGTCTACAACCTGGCGGCGCAGAGCTACGTGGGCGCGAGCTTCAACCAGCCTGAAGCCACCACGAACATCAACGGACTGGGCACCCTCCACCTGCTCGACGCGATCCGCCTGACGGACCGCGGCATCAGGTACTACCAGGCCTCGACGTCGGAGATGTTCGGCAACGTCCAGGCCATTCCGCAGAAGGAAGACACGCCCTTCTATCCCCGCAGCCCGTACGGCGTCTCCAAGCTCTTCGCCCACTGGATGACGATGAACTACCGCGAGAGCTACGGGCTCTTCGCTTGCTGCGGCATCCTTTTCAACCACGAGAGCCCGTTGCGCGGCCGCGAATTCGTGACACGCAAGGTCACCGACGCGGCGGCCAAGATCCGGCTCGGCAAGCTCGATGTGCTCACGCTGGGCAACATGGATGCCAAGCGCGACTGGGGCTATGCGAAGGAATACGTCGATGGCATGTGGCGCATGCTGCAGGCCGACAAGCCGGACAACTATGTGCTCGCCACCAACCGCACGGAAACCGTGCGGGATTTCGTCGACATGGCGTTCAGGGCCGCGGGCTATGAGCTCCGGTTCGAAGGGACGGCGCAGGAAGAGGTCGCCATCGACCGCGAGAGCGGCAAGGTCCTCGTGAGGATCGATCCGAAGTTCTATCGCCCGGCGGAGGTGGAACTGCTCATCGGCGATGCGTCGCATGCCAGGAAGACGCTGGGCTGGGAGCCCCGGACGACGCTGGAGGAGCTGTGCGCGATGATGGTGGAGGCCGATCTGCGGCGCAACCGCGAAGGCCGGTCGTTCTGAGTGCAGAAGGCCCGTCCTGAATCGCACCAGGATTTGCGCGGGACCAACAAAAACGGCACCCGAAGGTGCCGCCTGAAACGAAAACGGCACCTGATGGTGCCGTCTGTCGTAGGTCTGAAATGGTGGGCGGTGGAGGCTTCGAACCTCCGACCCCAGCAGTGTGAATGCTGTGCTCTACCCCTGAGCTAACCGCCCTGAGACACTGCTTTTGAGTTCAGTGTCTTGAACACGTATCGCGTTGTGCGAAGCCTCAGATTATGCCATAGCTTTTCAGCTGTTTTGGCGAAATAAAGTTTTTCCGCCGCTGGATTTGTCGAGTTGCGACAACACGGCCTCGTGCGCGCTGAGTTCGTGCTCGGCCGCCGCGATCACCGGCAGCTCGAACTGGCTCAGGTCGATGGCCACGACGGTGGTGCCCTGCGCGGGTTCGTTCGAGGCCACGTCGATCAGCAGGGCGTCCTGCCCGCGCGTGAGGTTGATGTAGACGTCGGCGAGCAGCTGCGCGTCGAGCTTGGCGCCGTGGAAGGTGCGGTTCGAGCGGTCGACACCGAAGCGGTCGCACAGCGCGTCGAGCGAATTGCGCTTGCCCGGGTAGACCAGCTTGGCCATGGCCAGCGTGTCGGTCACTTCGCTCACGAAGGTCTTGAGCGGCGGCAGGCCGGCGCGCTCGAATTCCTTGTTGAGAAAGCCGACGTCGAAGGCCGCGTTGTGGATGATCAGCTCGGCGTCGCGCAGGTACTCGATGATGTCCTTGCCCAGCGTGGCGAACTTCGGCTTGTCGCGCAGGAAGTCGGTGGTCAGGCCGTGGACCTTGAGCGCGTCCTCGTGGCTCTCGCGCTCCGGGTTGAAGTAGATGTGCAAGTCGTTGCCGGTGAGCTTGCGCGCGAACAGCTCCACGCAGCCCAGCTCGATGATGCGGTCGCCGTTCTCCGCAGAGAGCCCGGTGGTTTCCGTATCGAGAACGATCTGGCGCGACATCAGTGGTTTTCCTTGGCGTGGTTGATCGAGTACTTCGGAATCTCGATCGTCACATTCTCCTGCGCCAGGATCGACTGGCAACTCAGGCGCGATTGCGGCTCCAGGCCCCAGGCGCGGTCGAGCAAATCTTCTTCGCCCTCTTCCGCCTCGTTCAGCGAGTCGAAGCCCGCGCGCACGATCACGTGGCAGGTGGTGCAGGCGCAGCTCATCTCGCAGGCGTGCTCGATGTTGATGTCGTGGTCGAGCAGGGCCTCGCAGATCGAGGTGCCGGCGGGCGCGGTGATCTCGGCGCCTTGCGGGCAGTACTCGGGATGCGGGTAGATCTTGATCGTGGGCATGAAATGGTTCTGTCTACAGGGATTCGACCTTGCGGCCGGCGAGCGCGCGTGCAATGCCCGCGTTCATGCGCTGGGCGGCGAAGGCTTCGGTGTCGTTGGCCAGCGCCTTCGTGGCGGCTTCGATCGCGGCGGCTTCGTTGCTGCTCTTGGCGGTTTCGCGCAGCCGCGCCATCGAGGCGTCGATGGCGGCGCGTTCTTCGGCGCTCAGCAGGTCACCGTCGGCATCGAGCGCGCTCTGCGTGGCCAGCAGCATGCGGTCGGCATCGACGCGCGATTCCACCAGCGCACGGGCCTGCATGTCCTGCTGGGCGGTGGAGAAGCTCTCCTGCAGCATGGTCGCGATCTGGTCGTCCGACAGGCCGTACGACGGCTTGACCGCCACGCTGGCCTCGACGCCGCTGCCCTGCTCCTTGGCGCTCACACTCAGCAGGCCGTCGGCGTCGACGGTGAAGGTCACGCGGATGCGCGCCGCGCCGGCCGCCATCGGCGGGATGCCGCGCAGCGTGAAGCGCGCGAGGCTGCGGCAGTCGGACACGAGGTCGCGCTCGCCCTGCACCACATGCAGCGCCAGCGCCGTCTGGCCGTCCTGGTAGGTCGTGAAGTCCTGCGCCATCGCGGTGGGGATGGTCTGGTTGCGCGGCACGATGCGCTCGACCAGGCCGCCCATGGTCTCGATGCCGAGCGACAGCGGGATCACGTCGAGCAGCAGCAGTTCACCCGCGCCGTTGTTGCCGGCCAGCTGGTTGGCCTGGATCGCGGCGCCAAGCGCCACGACCTCGTCGGGGTTCAGGTTGATCAGTGGTTCGCGGCCGAAATAGGCGGCCACCGCGCTGCGGATCTGCGGCATGCGCGTGGAGCCGCCGACGAGCACGATGCCCTGCAGGTCTTCGGGCTTGAGCTTCGCGTCGCGCAGCGCCTTGCGCACGGCCGCGAGGGTGCGGTCGGTGAGCGCCTGCGTGGCGGCAAAGAAATGCGCGCGCGTCAGCGTGAATTCGGCCTTGCCGCCCGCCAGCGCGGCGCTGAAGAGGGTCGACTCGGCATCGGTCAGTGCCTCCTTGGCGGCACGCGCGGCCACGAGCAGCGCGGCGCGGTCGTTGTCGCTGCCGGCCTGACGGCCGGTCTGCGCAAGCACGAAGTCGGCGATGGCATGGTCGTAGTCGTCGCCGCCCAGGGCCGAGTCGCCGCCCGTGGCGATCACTTCGAACACGCCCTGCGTGAGCCGCAGGATCGAGATGTCGAAGGTGCCGCCGCCCAGGTCGTAGACCGCGTAGACGCCCTCGCTGGCGTTGTCCAGGCCGTAGGCAATGGCAGCGGCGGTCGGCTCGCTGATCAGGCGCAGCACGTTCAGGCCTGCCAGCTGTGCGGCGTCTTTGGTCGCCTGGCGCTGGCCTTCGTCGAAGTACGCCGGCACGGTGATGACGGCACCGTAGAGCTCGTCGTCGAAGGTGTCTTCGGCGCGGTAGCGCAGCGTGGCCAGGATCTCGGCGCTGATCTCGACGGGCGACTTCTCGCCGGCCGAGGTCTGCACCTTGACCATGCCGCCGTCGTCACCGCCGATGCGGTACGACATGGCATCGCGGTTCGCGATGTCGGCCAGGCCGCGGCCCATGAGCCGCTTGACCGAGGTGATGGTGTTGGCGGGGTCCTGCGCGCGTGCAGCCACGGCGTCGAAGCCGATCTGGCGGCGGTCGCCGTCGAGGTAGCGCACGGCCGAGGGCAGCAGCACGCGGCCCTGGTCGTCGGGCAGGCACTCGGCCACGCCGTTGCGCACCGAGGCCACCAGCGAGTGCGTGGTGCCCAGGTCGATGCCCACGGCGATACGGCGCTGGTGCGGGTCGGGCGCCTGGCCGGGTTCGGAAATCTGAAGAAGAGCCATAAGGGCTTATTGTCCCAACTGATCGAGTTTTGTTTCGACGTCCTGGCTGAAGCGCTCAATGAACATGAGGGCTCTCACCTGCTGCACGGCGCCGGGGTAGTCGCCCTTTTCGTCGATCAGCCAGTCGAGCGACGAGAGTGCGCGGGCGCGCGTGGTTTCGACGTCCTCCTGCAGCACCTCGACAGCGGCGATGTCGCGGGCGTCGTCGAGCGCTTCGCGCCACTCCATCTGCTGCATCAGAAAGGCGCCGGGCATCGCCGTGTTGTTCTCGGCATTCAGCGGCGCGCCGTTGAGTTCGCAGATGTAGCTCGCGCGACGGATCGGGTCCTTGAGCCGCTGGTAGGCCTCGTTGATGCGCACCGACCACTGCATGGCCACGCGCTGCGCCGCGGCGCCCTGCGCGGCGAAGCGGTCCGGGTGCGCCTCGCGCTGCAGTTCCTTCCAGCGCGCGTCGAGCACGGCGCGGTCCTGCGCGAAGGTCGCCGGGACGGCGAACAGTTGGAAGTCGGTGTCGTTCAGATTCATGGCAAGAAAAAACCGCCAGCACATGACATGGTGGCGGCTGTGGTCGCGGTCAGCGACGACGCATCAGATGCGAAAACTTTCGCCGCAGCCGCAGCGATCACGTTCGTTCGGGTTGATGAACTTGAAGCCCTCGTTCAGGCCTTCGCGCACGAAGTCGAGCTGCGTGCCGTCGATGTAGGCCAGGCTCTTCGGGTCGACCAGCACCTTCACGCCGTGGTCTTCGAACACCACGTCTTCAGGCGTGAACTCGTCGACGTACTCGAGCTTGTAGGCCAGGCCCGAGCAGCCGGTGGTCTTCACGCCCAGCCGCACGCCCACGCCCTTGCCCCGTTTGCCGAGGTAGCGGGTGACGTGGCGCGCAGCGGCTTCGGTCAGCGTGACGGCCATCTCAGTGAACAGCAGCTTCGGCGGTCGACTCGGGGGTCTTGGCGCCGTGCTTGGCCTTGTAGTCGCTCACGGCCGCCTTGATGGCGTCTTCCGCGAGGATCGAGCAGTGGATCTTGACCGGCGGCAGCGCCAGTTCTTCGGCAATCTGGGCGTTCTTGAGGGCTGCCGCTTCGTCGAGCGTCTTGCCCTTGACCCATTCGGTCACGAGCGACGACGAGGCGATGGCCGAGCCGCAGCCGTAGGTCTTGAAGCGTGCGTCTTCGATCACGCCGGTTTCGGGGTTGACCTTGATCTGCAGCTTCATCACGTCGCCGCAAGCCGGTGCACCGACCATGCCGGTGCCTACCGAGTCGTCGCCCTTTTCGAAGGAGCCGACGTTGCGGGGATTTTCGTAGTGGTCGATGACCTTGGAAGAATATGCCATGGTGTACCTCTCAAACTTTGTTCAATCGTGGAGCCTTGGGCTGGCCTGGGTCAGTGGGCCGACCACTGGATCGTGCTGATGTCGACGCCGTCCTGGAACATCTCCCACAGGGGGCTCAGCTCGCGCAGCTTGGCGACGTTGTGCTTGATGGTCGAGATGGCGTAGTCGATTTCTTCTTCGGTCGTGAAACGGCCGATGGTCATGCGCAGGCTGCTGTGGGCCAGCTCGTCGCTGCGGCCCAGGGCGCGCAGCACATAGCTGGGCTCCAGGCTGGCCGAGGTGCAGGCCGAACCCGACGACACCGCCAGGCCCTTGATGCCCATGATCAGCGACTCGCCTTCGACGTAGTTGAAGCTCATGTTCAGGTTGTGCGGCACACGGCGCTCGAGGTCGCCGTTGATGAAGACCTGTTCGACATCCTTCAGGCCGTCGAGCAGGCGCTTCTGCAGGCGCGCCGCATGGGCGATGTCGTCCTTCATCTCGAGCTTGGCGATGCGGTAGGCCTCGCCCATGCCGACGATCTGGTGCGTGGGCAGCGTGCCCGAGCGCATGCCGCGCTCATGGCCACCGCCGTGCATCTGCGCTTCGAGGCGGATGCGCGGCTTGCGGCGCACGTACAGCGCGCCGATGCCCTTGGGGCCGTAGGTCTTATGCGAAGCCAGGCTCATCAGGTCGATGGGCAGCTTCGTGATGTCGATGTCGATCTTGCCGGTGGCCTGGGCCGAGTCGACGTGGAAGATCACGCCCTTTTCGCGGCAGGCGTTGCCCAGCGCGACCACGTCCTGGATCACGCCGATTTCGTTGTTCACGAAGAGCACGCTGGCCAGGATGGTGTCGGGGCGGATGGCCGCCTTGAACTTCTCGAGATCGACGAGGCCGTTTTCCTCGACGTCGAGGTAGGTCACTTCGAAGCCCTGGCGCTCGAGTTCGCGCATGGTGTCGAGCACGGCCTTGTGCTCGGTCTTCAGGGTGATCAGGTGCTTGCCCTTGCCCTTGTAGAAGTGGGCCGCGCCCTTGAGCGCCAGGTTGATCGACTCGGTGGCGCCCGACGACCAGACGATCTCACGCGGGTCGGCGTTGATCAGGTCGGCCACCTGGCCGCGCGCCTTCTCGACCGCCTCTTCGGCTTCCCAGCCCCAGGCGTGGCTGCGCGATGCCGGGTTGCCGAAATGTTCGCGCAACCAGGGAATCATGGCGTCGACCACACGCGGGTCAACCGGCGTGGTGGCGCCGTAATCGAGATAGATCGGGAAATGAGGAGTGACGTCCATGGCTGGCTCGGGCTGGCGTGGGGGGTTGTGTTCTGGGATCAGGGCAAACTCAGGGCGATGCCCGCAGGCATCGCCGGACTCATCGGGTCAGGACTTCGCGAAGACGTTGCCGAGGGCGAAGACCGAATTCGGCGCATTCACGCGGATGGGCTTGACCACCGGCTGGGCCGAGATGGCGCGCTTGACGACCGGCTTGTTCTCGATCTGCACGCCCTTGGCGATCTGGTCGTCGACCAGCTTCTGCAGCGTGACGGAGTCGAGGAACTCGACCATGCGCTGGTTCAGCGAGGCCCAGAGTTCGTGCGTCATGCAGCGACCCTGCTCACCGAGGCAGTTTTCCTTGCCGCCGCACTGCGTGGCATCGATCGGCTCGTCGACGGACACGATGATGTCGGCGACCGTGATGTCCGCCGCCTTGCGTCCGAGGCTGTAGCCGCCGCCGGGGCCGCGGGTCGACTCGACCAGCTCGTGGCGGCGCAATTTGCCGAACAGCTGTTCGAGGTACGACAACGAAATCTGCTGCCGCTGGCTGATCGCAGCCAGCGTGACCGGACCGGTGTTCTGACGCAACGCCAGATCGATCATTGCTGTGACCGCAAAACGGCCTTTGGTAGTGAGACGCATCGCAAGCTCCTTCAAGTGCTTACCGTTGAAATGACACCACAGCCTTGGGCCGCGGTGACTTCGTCTCCGCCCTGCCCGACCCCGACGCTGGTGAACCAGCCGGTAGGAGTCGGTCCTTCATCGCGAAGTTCTTTGTTGTTGAGTATTTCGGTCAAGTATAGCAGAAGCCCCTGAGATCTGCTCGGGTAAACCCCAGCGCGGTTCGCTTGAAGAAAGCGAACTTATGACCTAGCTGAAATCAGGACGCCAAACCGGCGATGTTGTCGCCGCCCGACGCCCCGAACGCCTGCTCGCGCAGCAGCGCCAGCTGGTCGCGCACCCGGGCCGCTTTTTCGAACTCGAGGTTGCGGGCGTGCTCCAGCATCTGCTTTTCGAGCCGCTTGATTTCCCGGGCAATGTCCTTTTCGCTCATGTCCTCGACCTTGGCGCGTTCCAGGTCGAGCTTGGCCATTTCCTTGCCGGTCTTCTCGCTGTAGACGCCGTCGATCAGGTCGCGCACCTGCTTCACGATGCTGCGCGGCGTGATGCCGTTCGCCTCGTTGTGGGCGATCTGCCGGTTGCGGCGGCGCTCGGTCTCGCCCATGGCCTTCTTCATCGACTCGGTCATCCGGTCGGCATAAAGAATGGCCTTGCCGTTCAGGTTGCGCGCCGCGCGGCCGATGGTCTGGATCAGCGAGCGCTCCGCGCGCAGAAAGCCTTCCTTGTCGGCATCGAGGATCGCCACCAGCGACACCTCGGGAATGTCCAACCCCTCGCGCAGCAGGTTGATGCCCACCAGCACGTCGAAGGTGCCCAGGCGCAGGTCGCGCAGGATTTCCACCCGCTCGACCGTGTCGACGTCGCTGTGCAGGTAGCGCACCTTCACGCCGTTGTCGCCCAGGTAGTCGGTGAGCTGCTCGGCCATGCGCTTGGTCAGCGTGGTGATCAGCACGCGCTCGTTCTTGTCGACGCGGATGCGGATCTCGCCCAGCACGTCGTCCACTTGGTGCGTGGCGGGACGCACCTCGACCTCGGGGTCGATCAGCCCGGTGGGCCGCACCAGCTGCTCGACGACGTTGCCGGCGTGGTCCTTCTCGTACTGCGCGGGCGTGGCCGACACGAAGATGCACTGGCGCACCCGCTGCTCGAACTCCTCGAGCTTGAGCGGCCGGTTGTCCAGCGCGCTCGGCAGCCGAAAGCCGTACTCGACCAGCGTGACCTTGCGCGCCCGGTCGCCGTTGTACATGGCGCTGAGCTGGCCGACCATCTGGTGGCTCTCGTCGAGGAACATCAACGCGTCCTTCGGCATGTAGTCGGTGAGCGTGGGCGGCGGGTCGCCGGGCTGCGCGCCCGAGAGGTGCCGCGTGTAGTTCTCGATGCCCTTGCAGTGGCCGATTTCGGCCAGCATTTCCAGGTCGAAGCGCGTGCGCTGCTCCAGCCGCTGCGCCTCGACCAGCTTGCCCGAGCCGGTCAGCTCCTTGAGCCGGCCGGCCAGCTCGATCTTGATGGTTTCCACCGCCGCCAGCACCTTGTCGCGCGGCGTCACGTAGTGGCTCGACGGGTACACCGTGAAGCGCGGCACCTTCTGGCGGATGCGTCCGGTGAGCGGGTCGAACAGCTGCAGCGACTCGATCTCGTCGTCGAACAGCTCGAAGCGGATCGCCAGCTCGCTGTGCTCAGCCGGAAACACGTCGATGGTGTCGCCGCGCACGCGGAACGTGCCGCGCGCAAAGTCCTGCTCGTTGCGCGTGTACTGCATGCGGATGAGCCGCGAGATCAGGTCGCGCTGGCCGACCTTGTCGCCCACGCGGGCAATCAGCCGCATCTCCATGTAGTCCTCGGGCGTGCCGATGCCGTAGATGGCGCTCACCGTGGCCACGATGACCGTGTCGCGCCGCTCCAGCACGCTCTTGGTGGCCGACAGGCGCATCTGCTCGATGTGCTCGTTGATCGAGGAGTCCTTCTCGATGAACAGGTCGCGCTGCGGCACGTAGGCCTCGGGCTGGTAGTAGTCGTAGTAGCTCACGAAGTACTCGACAGCGTTCTTCGGGAAGAACTCGCGGAATTCGCTGTACAGCTGCGCCGCCAGTGTCTTGTTGGGCGCGAACACGATGGCCGGACGGCCCAGGCGGGCGATCACGTTGGCCATGGTGAAGGTCTTGCCCGAACCCGTCACGCCCAGCAGGGTCTGGAACACCTCGCCGTCGAGCACGCCGGCCACCAGGCCGTCGATGGCCGCGGGCTGGTCGCCCGCCGGCGGATAGGGCTGGAACAGCTCGAACGGCGAATCGGGGTAGCGGATGAATTCGCCCTGCTTCGCCGGCCCGATGGGGTCGAGTTTCTTCAGGTCTGCTATGGCTTCGGTGTTCTCTGGCATGGCTGTTCCCGACAGGTGGCGTGGCGCCGGTAAAATTCAAGGCAACCGGAAAGGATAAAGCCTCCTCCGGTTGCCAGCGAAGCTTTCATCCCAAAGGACCTTTCCATGTCTATGTTCACCGCGGTCGAAATGGCGCCGCGCGACCCGATCCTCGGCCTCAACGAGCAATTTGCAGCCGACACCAACCCCAACAAGGTCAATCTCGGCGTCGGCGTGTATTACGACGACAACGGCAAGCTGCCCCTGCTCCAGTGCGTGCAGGCCGCAGAGCAGAACATGATGAAGGCCCCTTCGGCCCGCGGCTACCTGCCGATCGACGGCATCGTGGCCTACGACAACGCCGTCAAGGGCCTGGTCTTCGGCCCCGAGAGCGAGCCCGTCACCTCCGGCCGCGTGGCCACCATCCAGGCCATCGGCGGCACCGGCGGCCTGAAGGTCGGCGCCGACTTCCTCAAGAAGCTCAACCCCAACGCCACCGTGCTGATCAGCGACCCGAGCTGGGAAAACCACCGCGCGCTGTTCACCAACGCCGGTTTCACGGTCGAAAGCTACCCCTACTACGACGCCGCCCAGCGCGGCATCAATTTCGACGGCATGCTGGCCGCCCTGAACGCGGCACCGGCCGGTACCATCGTCGTGCTGCACGCCTGCTGCCACAACCCGACCGGCTACGACATCACGCCCGCGCAGTGGGACCAGGTGGTCGCCGCCGTCAAGGCCAAGGGCCTGGTGCCCTTCCTCGACATGGCCTACCAGGGCTTCGGCTACGGCCTGAAGGAAGACGGCGCGGCCGTCGCCAAGTTTGTCGACGCCGGCCTGACCTTCTTCGTCTCGACCTCGTTCTCCAAGAGCTTCAGCCTGTACGGCGAGCGCGTCGGCGCCCTGTCGGTGCTGTGCGAGAACAAGGAAGAAGCCGGCCGCGTGCTGTCGCAACTCAAGATCGCCATCCGCACCAACTACAGCAACCCGCCGATCCACGGCGGCGCCGTGGTGGCCGCGGTGCTGGGCACCCCCGAGCTGCGCGCCCTGTGGGAAAAGGAACTGGGCGAGATGCGCGTGCGCATCAAGGCCATGCGCCAGAAGCTGGTCGACGGCCTGAAGGCCGCCGGCGTGAAGGAAGACATGAGCTTCATCACCACCCAGATCGGCATGTTCAGCTACTCGGGCCTGACCAAGGACCAGATGGTGCGCCTGCGCAACGAGTTCGGCGTGTACGGCACCGACACCGGCCGCATGTGCGTCGCCGCGCTCAACAGCAAGAACATCGACTACGTCTGCGCGTCGATTGCGAAGGTCATCTAGGTGACAACCGGGTGTGAGTGAATCGACTTTTTGACGATTCGTTCACATTCGGCCACAGAAGCCGAATCCAGCCCGCTGCGGGCTAGGGTTCGGCCCCCTGCGCCGCGGCAAATGCACTGATATATTGCACTGCAACATCCACTCAAAGACCCGCGATGCTCTATCAACTCTACGAAGCCCAGCGTTCCCTGATGGAGCCCTTTTCGGACTTCGCCCAGGCCGCCTCCAAGCTCTACGGCCCCGGCGCCGTCTGGAGCCAACTGCCGATGGCACAGCGCATGGCCGCCGGCTATGACCTGCTGTACCGGCTGGGCAAGGACTACGAGAAGCCCGAGTTCAACATCAAGTCCGTCAAGGTCGACGGCGAAGAGGTCGTGATCCAGGAGGCCGTCGAGCTCGACAAGCCCTTCTGCGAACTGCGCCGCTTCAAGCGCTTCACCGACGAACCGCATATCCTCAAGACGCTCAAGAGCCAGCCCGTGGTGCTGATCGTGGCGCCGCTGTCGGGCCATTACGCCACGCTGCTGCGCGACACCGTGCGCACCATGCTGCAGGACCACAAGGTCTACATCACCGACTGGAAGAACGCGCGCCTGGTGCCGCTGTCGGACGGCGAGTTCCACCTGGACGACTACATCAACTACGTGCAGGAGTTCATCCGCCGCCTGCAGGCCGAGTACGGCAACTGCCACGTCGTGAGCGTGTGCCAGCCCACCGTGCCGGTGCTGGCGGCCGTGTCGCTCATGGCCAGCCGCGGCGAGCCGCTGCCCCTCACGATGACCATGATGGGCGGCCCGATCGACGCGCGCAAATCGCCCACGGCCGTGAACAACCTCGCGACCAACAAGAGCTTCGAGTGGTTCGAGAACAACGTGATTTACCGCGTGCCGCAAGGCTTCCCGGGCGCGGGCCGCAAGGTCTACCCGGGCTTCCTGCAGCACACGGGCTTCGTGGCCATGAACCCCGACCGCCACGCCAGCAGCCACTACGACTACTTCAAGGACCTGATCAAGGGTGACGACGCCAGCGCCGAAGCCCACCGCAAGTTCTACGACGAGTACAACGCCGTGCTCGACATGGACGCGGACTACTACCTCGAGACCATCCGCACCGTGTTCCAGGACTTCGACCTGGTCAACGGCACCTGGGACGTGAAGAGCCCCGCCGGCCAGGTGGAGCGCGTGCGTCCGCAGGACATCCATGCCACCGCCCTGCTCACCGTCGAAGGCGAACTCGACGACATCTCCGGCTCGGGCCAGACCCAGGCCGCGCACAGCCTGTGCACCGGCATCGCCGACGCCAAGCGCGAGCACTACGAGGTCAAGGGCGCGGGCCACTACGGCATCTTCAGCGGCCGCCGCTGGCGCGACCTGGTCTACCCGAAGGTGCGCAACTTCATCGCCGCCAGCGACGAGCCCCAGCGCCGCGCCGGTGCGCGCGAAGAGCTGCCGGCCGAAGACCGCATCAAGCCGGGCCAGAAGCTGAAGGTCGTGGCAACCGCCGCGGCCCGCAAGACGCCGGTCGCCGCCAAGAAAGCGGTCGCCGTGAAGGCTGCGCCGGCTGCCAAGAAGCCGGCCGCAGCGGCAAAGAAGCCCCGCGCCAGCGCCGCGCGCTGAGCCGCGCGCATCACCCACCGTGAACGGGCTGGCCGCACGCATCAACGACGCACTGCCTCAAACGCAGTGCACACGGTGCGGCTACCCCGATTGCGCGGGTTATGCGCAGGCCATCGCCGACGGCGAGGCCGACATCAACCAATGCCCGCCCGGCGGTGCCGAGGGCATCGAGCGCCTCGCGCTGCTCACGGGCCGCGCCGCGCAACCGCTCGATCCGCAGTTCGGCACCGAGGGCCCGCGCGCCATGGCGGTCATCGACGAGGCCTGGTGCATCGGCTGCACGCTCTGCCTCGACGCCTGCCCGACCGACGCGATCATCGGCATCCACAAGCGCATGCACACGGTGATCGAGGCGCACTGCACGGGGTGCGAGCTGTGCATTCCGGTGTGCCCGGTCGATTGCATCTCGCTCGAAGTCGAAACACCCGGTCGCAGCGGCTGGCAGGCGTGGTCGCAGGCACAGGCCGAGGCCGCACTGCAGCGCTACAAGCTGCACGCCCGACATCGCGAGACCGCGAAGCGTGAGGCCGAACCCGCGCCTGCCGCCACCGAACCGCAGGCCGCCGACACGCGCAAGCGCTCCATCGTCGAAGCCGCCCTGGCACGTGCCCGCGCCGCCGCCGAACAACGCCAAGCTGCCACCAAACCATGACCCTCGACACCCTGCTGATCTACGCCGTCGCCTCGCTCGCCCTGGCGGTGATCCCCGGCCCGACCATGCTGCTGGCGCTGTCCAACGGCATCGACGGCGGCATGCGCCGCGCCAGCTGGGGCATCGCGGGCGCCTCGCTGGGCAGCGTCTCGCTGATCGCGGTCGTGGCGCTCGGGCTGGGCTCGCTGCTCGCGGCCTCGGAATGGCTCTTCAACGCGATCCGCGTCGCGGGCGTGGCCTACCTGGTGTGGCTCGGCATCAAGCTGTGGCGCAGCGAGGCGACCGACCTGGGCACGGCGCTGGCCAAGTCGGCCGTCGAGGTCCGTCCGCACGGGCGCATTGCCCTCGTGCGCAGCCTGATGGTGGCGCTGTCGAACCCGAAGACGGTGCTGTTCTTCGCCGCCTTCCTGCCCCAGTTCATCGACACCGCCAAGCCCCAGGGCATGCAGTACCTGGTGCTGGGCGCGATCTTCGTGGTGCTCGACACCTGCGTGATGCTGGCCTATGCCGGCGCCGGCACGCAGGCCGTGCGCTGGCTCTCGCGCCGCGGCCTCAAGGTGCTCAACCGCAGCTGCGCGGTCGGCATGTGGCTGCTGGCCGCCACCCTCGCCTTCTGGCGCCGCCCGGCCTGAGCCTCGTCGAACTCAGCCCTTCTGCGGGCGCTTGAACAGCAACAGCAGCACGCCCGCCAGCACCACGCCCACGGCGTACCACTCGAAGCGCGTGACCGTCTCGTGGGCGATCCACACGCCCAGCAGCATCGCGATCACCGGGTTGACGAAGGTGTAGCTCGCCGCCAGCCCGGCCGGCGCCTGTGCGAGAAGCACCATGTAGGCGTTGAACGCGATCAGCGAGCCGAACACCACGAGGTAGACCCAAGCCCCCAGCGCCACCGGCTGCGGCGGCCAACTCATCGTTTCGCCCGACGCCGCGGCCAGCACCATCAGCACCACGCCGCCGCACAGCATCTCGCTCGCGAAGCCCATCGCGCCGGGTGCCAGCGGCAGCTTGCGCTGGCTCAGCACGCTGCCGAGCGACCAGCAGATGCAGGCCACGCAGATCGCCACCAGCCCCTCGGGCGAGGCCTTGAAGCCGCTGCCCTGCGTGAGCATCAGCACGCCGACGAGCCCCAGCGCGATGCCGGCCGCCTCGAGCCGCGCCGGCTTCACGCCCCAGATCAGGTTCAAGAGCGCAATCAGCAACGGAATGACGGCAATGAACGCCACCACCAGCCCCGAGCCGATCGACACCTCGGCCAGGGCGGTGCCGCCCATGCCGCCGCCGAGCATCAGCGCGCCGACGACCAGCGCATTGCGCCACTGCAGGCGCGTCGGCCAGGGCGTGCCGCGCCAGCGCATCCACGCCGCCAGCAGCACGCCCGCGACCAGGAAGCGCGAGCCCATCTGCAGGAACGGCGGAAAGCTGATCAGCGCGTACTTGATGGCCAGGTAGGTCGAGCCCCAGACCACCCAGGTGGCGGCCAGGCACAGCCACAGCAGCGGCGTCAGCCGGGGGCGCGAGGAGGAAGCGGCAGGCGCGGCCTGCGCGGGCGTGGCGAGTGTCGACATATCGAGGGTGTCTCTTCTTGGTATCGGATGCCCGTCATGGTATGAAAGCCACCGCCCGGCAGCCATGCGAATTTCATGGTTCTGCTCGCACCGCACCGTCGAATTAAAGGACTTCCATGGACTTCACCTTGACCCCCACGCTGGACGCCCACGACACCCGCATCCTGGCCGAACTGCAGGCCGACGCGCGCCTGAGCATGGCCGAGCTGGGCCGCCGCGTGCACCTGAGCCAGCCGGCCGTGACCGAGCGCGTGAAAAAGCTGGAAGCCGCCGGCGTCATCACCGGCTACCGCGCCACCGTGAACCTCACACGGCTGGGCTACGGCATCCGCGGAATCATCCGCGTCGGGCGGGCCGACTACGACCTCGTGGTGAAGCTGGTGCAGGAGACGCCCGAGTGCGTCAATGCCTACAACGTGACCGGCGAGGACAGCTGGATCCTCGAGATCGCGGTGATCGACGTGCCGCACCTCGATGCGGTGCTCGCCAAGTTCTGCATCCTGACCGAGACTGCGACCTCGATCATCCTGAACCCGGCGCGCGAGCACCAGCCGATGCTGCCGCCGCAGCGCGCCGACGTGAAGCCGCCGGTGCGCAAGGCGCTCAGCGCGTAGCGGCGAGCGCGTTGAAGGCCGTCACCACCTCGGGCGGCGCCTGCACCATCTCGACCAGCACGCCCTCGCCCGAGATCGGGAACTCGTCGTTGGCCTTGGGGTGCAAGAAGCAGATGTCGAAACCGGCCGCGCCCTTGCGGATGCCGCCCGGCGCAAAGCGCACGCCCTGCGCCGTGAGCCATTCGACGGCCTTGGGCAGGTCGTCGATCCACAGGCCGACGTGGTTCAGCGGCGTGGTGTGCACCGCCGGCTTCTTCTCGGGGTCCAGCGGCTGCATCAGGTCGACCTCGACCTTGAACGGGCCGCTGCCCATCGAACAGATGTCTTCGTCGACGTTCTCGCGCTCGCTGCGGAAGGTGCCCGTCACCTCGAGCCCCAGCATGTCGACCCACAGCTTCTGCAGCCGCAGCTTGTCGGGGCCGCCGATGGCGATCTGCTGGATGCCCAGCACCTTGAAGGGACGCGGCGTGGTCATGCGCAGCCGCCTTCTTCGGCCTGCTCCTGCGTGCGGTGCGAGCGCAGGCCGAGCTTGCGCAGCAGCTGCACGTCGGCATCGACGTCGGGGTTGCCGGTGACCAACAGCTTGTCGCCGTAGAAGATCGAGTTGGCGCCGGCCATGAAGCACAGGGCCTGCACCGCCTCGCCCATCTGCTGGCGGCCGGCCGACAAGCGCACGCGCGCGGTCGGCATGGTGATGCGTGCCACGGCGATCATGCGCACGAAGTCGAAGGGATCGACCGGCTCCGAATCGGCCAGCGGCGTGCCGGGCACGCGCACCAGGCTGTTGATCGGCACCGACTCCGGGTACGGGTCCATGTTGGCGAGCTGTGCGATCAGCCCGGCGCGGTGCACCGGCTGCTCGCCCATGCCCACGATGCCGCCGCAGCACACGCTGATGCCGGCGCTGCGCACGGCCGCCAGCGTGTCCAGGCGGTCCTGGTAGGTGCGCGTGTCGACCACGTCGGTGTAGTACTCGGGCGCGGTGTCCAGGTTGTGGTTGTAGTAATCGAGGCCCGCGGCCTTGAGCTGCTGCGCGTGGTGCGGCTCCAGCATGCCCAGCGTGGCGCAGGTCTGCAGGCCCAGGCCCTTCACGGCCTCGACCAGCACCGCCACCTTCTCGACGTCGCGGTCCTTGGGCGCGCGCCAGGCGGCGCCCATGCAGAAGCGCGTGGCGCCGGCGTCCTTGGCGGCCTGCGCGGCGCGCACCACCTCGTCGACCTCCATGAGCTTTTGCGCCTTCACGCCGGTGTCGAACTCGGCCGACTGCGGGCAGTAGCCGCAGTTCTCGGGGCAGCCGCCGGTCTTCACCGACAGCAGCGTGGCCAGCTCGATGTCGCCCTCGGGGAAATGCCGGCGGTGCACGGTCTGCGCCTCGAACAGCAGCTCCATGAAAGGCTTGTCGAGCAGCGCCTGGATGGCCTCCACGGACCAGGGGCCCTGGGGCGTCGCCACGGCCTTGGCCGGGCGGTGCAGCGTGATTGCTGCCTGTTGCAGGTCGTTGGCACCCATCAGTTGAACTCCAGAATGATTTGGTCGACGGCGAGCGATTCGCCCTTGGCCGCCGAGATCTTGCCCACCACGCCGTCCTGCGTGGCGAACAGCACGTTTTCCATCTTCATGGCCTCGATCACGGCCAGCTTCTCGCCGGCCTGGACCTGCTGCCCCGGCTCCACCGACACCTCGACCAACAGGCCCGGCATCGGAGACATCAGGAACTTGCTCAGGTCGGGCGGCGCCTTGTAGGGCATCAGCTCGAGCAGGCGCGCGCCCAGCGGCGACAGCACCATGGTCTCGATCTGCGTGCCGTCGTGCGACACGCGCAGCGCCAGTGGGTTCTTGCCCGCGCCGCGCTCCACCTGCGCCGTGAAGGGCTTGCCGTTGGCCGTGCCCTGCACGCGCACCGCGCCGAGCGCGAAGTCGCTCTCGATCTGGTAGCGCTTGTCGCCCACCGTGACAACGCTGGCGCCGGTCTTGTCCTGGAAGTCGCTCACCGACACCGCGTGGTGCACGTGCTTGCCCTCGGGGCCCAGCTCGACCACCACGAACTGCTCGCCCACCTTCACGCCGTGGCCCGCGAGCTGCCCGCTGATGCCCGAGGCGCGCGCGCGGTAGCGGCGGTTGACGAAGGCGGCCAGTGCCACCAGGAACGCCGGATCGGCGTGCGGCACGTCTTCCGCATGGAAGCCCTTGCCGTAGTGCTCGGCGATGAAGCCGGTGTTGAAATCGCCCGCCACGAACTTCGGATGCGCCAGCAGCGCGGCCTGGAACGGGATGTTGCTGCTGATGCCGCGGATCACGAAACCGTTGAGTGCCTCGCGCATGAGCGCGATGGCTTCGTTGCGGTCCTTGCCGTGCACGATGAGCTTGGCGATCATCGAGTCGTAGTACATCGGGATCTCGCCGCCGTCGTACACGCCGGTGTCCACGCGCACGCCGTGCAGGTGGCCGGTGTCGCTCGCGAACATGCTCTCGGCCGGTGGCTGGAACTTCACCAGCCGGCCCGTCGACGGCAGGAAGTTGCGGAACGGGTCTTCGGCGTTGATGCGGCACTCGATGGCCCAGCCGTCGCGCTTCACGTCGGCCTGCGCCAGCGGCAGCTTCTCGCCGGCCGCCACGCGGATCATCAGCTCGACCAGGTCCAGGCCGGTGATGCACTCCGTCACCGGGTGCTCCACCTGCAGGCGCGTGTTCATCTCCAGGAAGTAGAAGCTCTGGTCCTTGCCGACCACGAACTCCACCGTGCCCGCGCTCTGGTACTTCACGGCCTTGGCCAGCGCCACGGCCTGCTCGCCCATCGCCTTGCGCGTGGCGTCGGTGATGAAGGGCGACGGCGCCTCCTCGATCACCTTCTGGTGGCGGCGCTGGATGGAGCACTCGCGCTCGTTCAGGTAGATGACGTTGCCGTGCGAGTCGCCCAGCACCTGGATCTCGATGTGGCGTGGCTCCTCGACGAACTTCTCGATGAACACGCGGTCGTCGCCGAAGGAATTGCGCGCTTCGTTGCGGCACGAGGTGAAGCCCTCGAAGGCTTCCTTGTCGTTGAAGGCCACGCGCAGGCCCTTGCCACCGCCGCCAGCCGAGGCCTTGATCATCACCGGATAGCCGATGTCCTTGGCGATCTCGACCGCGCGCTCGGCCGTCTCGATGGCGTCGTTCCAGCCGGGAATGGTGTTGACCTGGGCTTCGTTCGCGAGCTTCTTCGAGGCGATCTTGTCGCCCATGGCCGCGATCGAATAGTGCTTCGGGCCGATGAAGGCAATGCCCTCTTCCTCGACCTTGCGCGCAAAGGCTTCGTTCTCCGACAGGAAGCCGTAGCCCGGGTGCACGGCCTCGGCGCCGGTCTTCTTGCAGGCCGCGATGATGCGGTCGGCCTGCAGGTAGCTTTCGCGGCTGGGCGCGGCGCCGATGTGCACGGCCTCGTCGGCCAGCTCGACGTGGCGGGCTTCCTTGTCGGCGTCGGAGTAGACGGCGACGGTGAGGATGCCCATCTTCTTGGCCGTTTGAATCACGCGGCAGGCGATTTCACCGCGGTTGGCGATCAGGATCTTCTTGAACATGTTCTTCTTTCTCCGTGCGGCTCAGAGCGGAATGTTTCCGTGCTTGCGCCACGGGTTCTCGAGCTTCTTCTCGCGCAGCATCACGAGCGAGCGGCAGATGCGCTTGCGCGTCTCGTGCGGCAGGATCACGTCGTCGATGTAGCCGCGCGCGCCGGCCACGTACGGGTTGGCGAAGCGGGCCTTGTACTCGGCCTCGCGGGCCGCGAGCTTCTCGGGGTCGTTCTTGTCTTCGCGGAAGATGATCTCCACCGCGCCCTTGGCGCCCATCACCGCGATCTCGGCGCGCGGCCAGGCCAGGTTGACGTCGCCGCGCAGGTGCTTGGAGGCCATCACGTCGTACGCGCCGCCGTAGGCCTTGCGCGTGATGACGGTGATCTTGGGCACCGTGCACTCCGCGTACGCGTACAGCAGCTTGGCGCCGTGCTTGATGATGCCGCCGTACTCCTGGCCGGTGCCGGGCATGAAGCCGGGCACGTCGACGAAGGTGATGACGGGGATGTTGAAGGCATCGCAAAAGCGCACGAAGCGCGCCGCCTTGATGCTGCTCTTGATGTCCAGGCAGCCCGCCAGCACCAGCGGCTGGTTGGCCACGATGCCGACCGTCTGGCCTTCCATGCGCGCGAAGCCGATCACGATGTTCTTCGCGTAGTCGGGCTGCAGCTCGAAGAAGTCGCCGTCGTCCACCACCTTCAGGATCAGTTCCTTGATGTCGTAGGGCTTGTTCGGGTTGTCGGGCACCAGCGTGTCCAGCGAGTAGTCGGGCCGGTCGGCCGGGTCGCCCTGGCCGTCGTTGCCCAGGCGCACCGGCGGCTTCTCGCGGTTGTTCAGCGGCAGGTAGTTGTACAGGCGGCGCAGCATCATCAGCGCCTCGACGTCGTTCTCGAACGCCATGTCGGCCACGCCGCTGCGCGTGGTGTGGGTGATGGCGCCGCCCAGTTCTTCGGCCGTCACGCTCTCGTGCGTCACGGTCTTCACCACCTCGGGGCCGGTGACGAACATGTAGCTGCTGTCCTTCACCATGAAGATGAAGTCGGTCATGGCGGGCGAGTACACCGCGCCGCCGGCGCACGGGCCCATGATCATGCTGATCTGCGGCACCACGCCCGAGGCCATCACGTTGCGCTGGAACACGTCGGCATAGCCGCCCAGCGAGGCCACGCCTTCCTGGATGCGGGCGCCGCCCGAATCGTTCAGGCCGATGACCGGTGCGCCGACCTTCATGGCCTGGTCCATCACCTTGCAGATTTTTTCGGCGTGGGCTTCGCTGAGCGCGCCGCCGAAGACCGTGAAGTCCTGGCTGAACACGAACACGAGGCGGCCGTTGATCATGCCGTAGCCCGTGACCACGCCGTCGCCGGGGATCTTCTGCTCGGCCATGCCGAAGTCGACCGAGCGGTGCTCGACGAACATGTCCCACTCTTCAAACGTGCCGTCGTCGAGCAGCAGCTCGATGCGCTCGCGCGCCGTGAGCTTGCCCTTGGCGTGCTGCGCGTCGATGCGCTTCTGCCCGCCGCCGAGTCGCGCCTGGGCGCGCTTCTTTTCGAGTTGTTCGATCAGTTCTTGCATGGTGTGCTTCCGAAGCTGTGGTTCTGGATTGCTGGGAGAGACTTGTGGGGGCCGGGGTGTCACACCCGGGCGGTGATGGCTGCCGCGGCGAGCAGCTGGCGCGCCGCCGTCGAGGCCGGCAGGCTGCCCTGGGCCACCTGCTGCGTGAGTTGCGGCAGCAGCTCGCGCACCTGCGCGTGCTGGCGAAACGCCTGCTTGAGCCCGGCGTCGATGCGTTCCCACATCCACGCGGTGGCCTGTTTTTCGCGGCGCTTCGCGAGCTTGCCGTTGGCGGTCTGCAGCGCCTTGAATTCGAGCACGGCGTCCCAGAAGGCGTCGACGCCGGTGCCAGCGAGCGCGCTGAGCTGCAGCACCTTGGGCAGCCAGAAGCGGCGCTCCACGCCGCTGTGGGCGTCGTGCACGGCGTGCGCATGGTCGGGGTTGCCCTGGTGGCCGAACAGGCGCAGCGCCGAGGTGATCTGGGCCTGCGCGCGCGTGGCGGCGTCGCGGTCGATGTCGGCCTTGTTGATGGCGACCAGGTCGGCCAGTTCCATCACGCCCTTCTTGATCGCCTGCAGGTCGTCGCCCGCGTTGGGCAGCTGCAGCAGCACGAACATGTCGGTCATGCCGGCCACCGCCGTTTCGCTCTGGCCCACGCCCACGGTCTCGACGATGACGATGTCGTAGCCCGCGGCCTCGCAGACCAGCATGGCCTCGCGCGTCTTCTCGGCCACGCCGCCGAGCGTGCCGCTCGAGGGGCTGGGCCGGATGTAGGCGCGCTCGTGCACCGACAGGCGCTCCATGCGCGTCTTGTCGCCCAGGATGGAGCCGCCCGACACGGTGGACGAGGGGTCGATGGTGAGCACCGCCACGCGGTGGCCCTTGCCGATCAGCAGCAGGCCCAGCGTTTCGATGAAGGTCGACTTGCCCACGCCGGGCACGCCCGAGATGCCGAGACGAAACGATGCGCCGGTGCGCGGCAGCAAGGCCGTGAGCAGCTCGTCGGCCTGCGCGCGGTGGTCGGCGCGCGTCGATTCGAGCAGCGTGATCGCCTTGGCGATGGCACGCCGCTGCGCCATGCCCGGCGCATCGGCCAGCGCGCGTTCGAGCGCGCCGACGGTGTTCAGCACGCGGCCTCCGACGCCACGCGCCAGCGGTAGTGCAGGTCGACGCCCTCCTCGCCTTCGAGCACGAAGCCGTGCCGCTGGTAGAAGCGGTTGGCGTCGCTCTGCACGAGCGCGGTGAGCTTGATGTCCAGCTTCTGTTCGCGCGCCTGCGCCTTGGCCCAGCGCAGCGCCCATTCGCCGATGCCGCGCCCCTGGAAGCCGGTGCGCAGGTACAGGTGATCGAGGCGCAGCGCATCCGCGTCCTCGGGCTTGAGCGTGATGAAGCCCAGGCGCTGCTCACCGTCGAGCACGATGTGGTGCATGTACGGCACCACGAAACCGGCCGACAGGCGCTCGCGCGAGCGCGTGAGGTCGAAACGGCCGACGCGCTCCAGGCTCGGACGCATCGCATCGATGCGCACGGCCAGCATGTCTTCGAAATCGCTGGAATCCACGGGCTGCAGCGACAGCCGCGACAAGAGATCGCCCACGTCGCTTCGTCTCAGACTGCGACGGCCGCGCGGATCTGCTCCAGCACGTCCTTGGCGCTGGCCGGGATGGGCGTGCCCGGGCCGTAGATGCCCTTGACGCCGGCTTCATACAGGAAGTCGTAGTCCTGGCGCGGAATCACGCCGCCGACGAAGACGATGATGTCGTCCGCGCCCTGCTTGCGCAGTTCTTCGATGATGGCCGGCACGAGGGTCTTGTGGCCGGCGGCGAGCGTGCTCACGCCCACGGCATGCACGTCGTTCTCGATGGCCTGGCGCGCGCATTCTTCGGGCGTCTGGAACAGCGGGCCCATGTCGACGTCGAAACCCAGGTCGGCGAACGCCGTGGCAACGACCTTCGCGCCCCGGTCGTGGCCGTCCTGGCCCAGCTTGGAAATCATCACGCGTGGACGGCGGCCCTGCGCCTCGGCGAACGCGTTGATCTCGGTCTTGAGGTTTTCCCAGCCTTCGGCCGAGTCATAGGCGGCAGCGTACACACCGGTCACCTTCTGCGTGTCGGCGCGATGGCGGCCGAATGATTTTTCGAGGGCGTCGGAAATCTCGCCGACGGTGGCGCGGGCGCGCACCGCGTCGATGCTCAGCGCCAGCAGGTTGCCGGTGTTGTTCTCGGCGGCATCGGTGAGCGCGTCCAGCGCGGCCTGCACCTTGGCGTTGTCGCGCGAGGCGCGGATGCTCTGCAGGCGCGCCACCTGCTGCTCGCGCACCTTCACGTTGTCGATCGACAGGCTGTCGATCGCGTCTTCGTTCTTGAGCTTGTACTTGTTGACGCCGACGATCACGTCCTTGCCCGAGTCGATGCGCGCCTGCTTCTCGGCGGCGGCGGCCTCGATCTTGAGCTTGGCCCAGCCGCTGTCCACGGCCTTGGTCATGCCGCCCATCGCCTCGACCTCTTCGATGATGGTCCAGGCGGCGTCGGCCATGTCCTGCGTGAGCTTTTCCATCATGTAGCTGCCGGCCCAGGGGTCGATCACGTTCGTGATGTGCGTCTCTTCCTGGATGATGAGCTGCGTGTTGCGCGCGATGCGCGAGCTGAACTCGGTGGGCAGCGCAATGGCTTCGTCGAGCGCGTTGGTGTGCAGCGACTGCGTGCCGCCGAACACCGCAGCCATCGCCTCGATGGTGGTGCGCACCACGTTGTTGTACGGGTCCTGTTCGGTGAGCGACCAGCCAGACGTTTGGCAGTGCGTACGCAGCATCAGGCTCTTGGGGTTCTTGGGGTTGAACTCCTTCATGATGCGGCACCACAGGAGGCGCGCCGCGCGCATCTTGGCCACCTCGAGGTAGAAGTTCATGCCGATGGCCCAGAAGAAGCTCAGGCGGCCGGCAAAGCCGTCGACGTCGAGACCCTTGGCCAGCGCGGTCTTCACGTACTCCTTGCCGTCGGCCAGCGTGAACGCGAGCTCCAGCGCCTGGTTGGCGCCGGCTTCCTGCATGTGATAGCCGCTGATCGAGATCGAGTTGAACTTCGGCATCTTCTGCGCCGTGTACTCGATGATGTCGCCAATGATCCGCATGCTCGGCGCCGGCGGAAAGATGTACGTGTTGCGGACCATGAACTCCTTGAGGATGTCGTTCTGGATGGTTCCGCTCAGCTGGTCTTGCGCCACGCCCTGCTCTTCGGCCGCGACCACGTAGCCCGCCAGCACCGGCAGCACGGCGCCGTTCATCGTCATGGACACGCTCACCTTGTCGAGCGGGATCTGGTCGAACAGGATCTTCATGTCCTCGACCGAGTCGATCGCCACGCCGGCCTTGCCGACGTCACCGGTCACGCGGGGATGGTCGCTGTCGTAGCCGCGGTGGGTGGCCAGGTCGAAGGCCACGCTCACGCCCTGGCCGCCGGCGGCCAGCGCCTTGCGGTAGAACGCGTTCGATTCCTCGGCGGTGGAGAAGCCGGCGTACTGGCGAATGGTCCAGGGGCGCACCGCGTACATGGTGGCCTGCGGGCCGCGCAGGTAGGGCTCGAAGCCGGGCAGCGTGTCGGTGTACTTCAGGCCTTGCAGGTCGGCCGCGGTGTACAGCGGCTTCACGCTGATGCCGTCGGGCGTGATCCAGTTCAGCGCATTCACGTCGCCGCCGGGCGCCGACTTGGCGGCGGACTTGGCCCAGGCGTCGAGATCGGCCGGCTTGTAGGTGGGTTCGGGTGTGCTGCTGCTCATGGAAGGCGCCGCTCCAGGCGGTGGTCTGACGGGATTCGCAAGGTCGCTTGCACGGATTTGCAAGCCGTTCACAAGTCTAACCCATCTGTAATTATTAATTCAAACGCGATTTTGAAGTACAGTTCAGCCCATGTCCGCCGTCACCCTGACCCCCCGCGCCCTCTATGAAGAGGTGGCCGAGCTCCTGCGCCAGCGGATCTTCCGCCGCGAGCTGGAGCCGGGCAGCTGGATCGACGAGCTCAAGCTGGCCGAGGAATACGGCATCAGCCGCACGCCCCTGCGCGAGGCGCTGAAAGTGCTGGCCGCCGAAGGGCTGGTGACGATGAAGGTGCGGCGCGGCGCGTACGTCACCGAGGTGTCGGAGCAGGACCTGGCCGACGTGTACCACCTGCTCTCCCTGCTCGAGAGCGACGCCGCCGGCGTGGTGGCCGAGCGCGCCACCGACGCCCAGCGCGCCGAGCTGAAGGCGCTGCACGCCGAGCTGGAAGCCGCCGCCGCCCCCGGCAAGGAAGACCGCGAGCACTTCTTTGCGGTGAACGAGCGCTTCCACATGAGTCTCCTGGCCATTGCCAACAACAAGTGGCGCGACCAGATGGTGGCCGACCTGCGCAAGGTGATGAAGCTCAATCGCCACAACTCGCTGCTGAAGGCGGGGCGCATTGGCGAGTCGTTGGCGGAGCACCGGGCGGTGATGGCGGCCATCGAGGCGCGCGACGCGGCCACGGCCATGGCACGCATGCGCGAGCACTTCCTCAACGGCCTGGAAGCCGCGGTCTAGGTTCACCCCCAGGCTTCGCGCACTTCGTGTCGCTTCGCCAACCCCCTTCCGGGGGCGACGCCTGCGGCCCGGCGAAGCCGGTTCCGCGGCGTCTCACGAAGGTGACCGGCGCCCTTCGGGCGCGGTCTATTTCCTTTTTCAGCCTAGCGTGAGGGTGCCTGCCTCTGTCGCGATGCGCTGGGCGATTTCCAGCATGCGCGGGGCGACACGGCTGAGCATGGCCTCCCTCGGCAGCAGGTAGGCGGGGCCGCCGCAGCTCACGCCGTAGCGTTCGCCGCGCGGGCCTTCGAGCGCGAAGCCCAAGGCGTGGATCTGGGGGTTCCATTCGCCGAAGGAGGTGCAGTAGCCCAGGCGGGCGTGCTCTTCGAGGCTGGCGATGAGGCGCGGCTCGATGGCGTGCCAGTTCTCGCCGGTTTCGAGCCGGATCTGCTCCAGCAACGCCGACTGCTCAGGCCCGGGCAAGGCGCCGATGTAGGCGCGGCCGGAGGCGGAGGTGGCGATGGACATGCGCGAGCCGACGTCGATGCGGGAGCTGATGAGCGCCGAGCGCGGGCGCAGCGAATCGATGACCAGCATGTCCAGGTCGTCGCGCACCGCCATGTGGATGCTGGCGCCCGACAGTTCGGCCAGGTTGCTCAGATGGGGACGCGCCAGCGCCCTCAGGTCGAAATTGCGCAGGTAGCGGCTGCTCATGTCGAGCAACACCGGCCCCAGGCTGAAACGCTCGCTGTCTTGCGACTGCCGCAGATACCCCGCCCCCACCAACGTCGCCGTGAGGCGCGACACCGTGGCCTTCGGAATGCCGGTGGTGTCGGCCAATTCCCGGTTTCCGACGGGCGCTGCCGCCATCCCGATGACCTTCAGCAGCGACAACCCCCTGGCAAGCGCACTGACTTCTTCCTTGCTGCCTGCAGCTTCACTCATAAGACAGAACCTTTTTCTTGTTTCCCTGACCGCCTTATTCTTGAGCAAAAACAGGTGCTTCGCTCACACTTGTTGTTGCATTGTCATGAAACTGTGTTCCATCGAGCGTCAACTTCGCTCAATTGTGTTGACTGTCTACAAAGTCGGGGCGGCGGGGCCGGAATTCAGGCGGCCTGGGCGGCAGGTTCGTGCGCCAGCGCCATCACTTCGTGCGGCGGGCGCGTCTTCAGGCGGTGGTCGCTCCAGACCTGGCGCCAGCGGCGCGCGCCGGGCAGGCCGTTGCGCAGACCCAGCATGTGGCGCGCGATCGACCACCAGTTCGTGCCGTGCTCGGCCGCCTCGCGCACCATGTAGTCGCACATCCGCGCCTCGATGTCCTCGCGCGTGAGCGTCTGCGGGGCGTCGCCGTAGAACTCGGCGTCCCATTCGGCCAGCCACCAGGGGTTGTGGTACGCCTCGCGGCCGATCATGGCGCCGTCGAGCAGACGCAGGTGCTCGTGGACTTGGGCGTTGGTGGCGATGCCACCGTTGATCGAAAACTGCAGCGCCGGAAAGTCGTGCTTCAGGCGGTGCACCAGCGCATAGCGCAGCGGCGGAATCTCGCGGTTCTGCTTCGGGCTCAGGCCCTGCAGCCAGGCGTTGCGCGCATGCACGATGAAGGTGCCGCAACCCGCTTCGCTCACCGCGCCGACGAAGTCGCGCACGAACTCGTAGCTCTCGATCTTGTCGATGCCGATGCGGTGCTTCACCGTGACCGGCACATCGACCACGTCGACCATCGCCTTCACGCAATCGGCCACCAGCTGCGGCTCGTTCATGAGGCAGGCCCCGAACGCGCCGCGCTGCACGCGCTCGCTCGGGCAGCCGCAGTTCAGGTTGATCTCGTCGTAGCCCCACTCCTGCCCGAGCTTCGCGCAATGGGCGAGGTCGTGCGGCTCGCTGCCGCCGAGCTGCAACGCGACGGGATGTTCTTCTTCGTGAAAGCGCAGGTGGCGCGGCACGTCGCCATGGATCAGCGCGCCGGTGGTCACCATCTCCGTGTAGAGCAGCGCGTGGCGCGTCATGAGGCGGTGGAAGACACGGCAATGCCTGTCGGTCCAGTCCATCATGGGCGCGACGGAGATGATTTTTTCTTTCAGATTCAAGGACTTGTCGTTCATACGCGGGGCGCTCGCTCGGGGGCGTAGTTTCTCACGCGACGGTTTTTGGCGAGCCGCCTGCCCGGTAGTTCCCCGGCGTCACGCCGAAGCAGCGGCGGAACCAGCGCGAGAAATGCGCCTGGTCGGCAAAGCCGCATTGCGCGGCCACCTCGGCGGGTGCATGGCCCTCGCGCAGCAGCACCTTGGCGCGAGCGATGCGCGCCAGCCGCGCGTACTGCGCCGGCGCCATGCCGACCGCCGCGCGGAACAGGCGATGGAAATGCTCGCGCGACACGCCGAGCCGTTCGGCGAGCGACGTGGGTTCGATGCGGCAGGCGTCCTCGGTCGCGAGCAGGTCGCACACGGCCTCGACGCGCGCATCGCCCGCGGCCCGTGCGACCGCCACGAGCGGCTCGGTCGTCTGCGTTCGGAAGATGCCGTCGAGCAGCGCGCCGATGCGCGCACCGTCCTTCGCCGATGCCGCTTGCGCGAGCGCATCGACGCTCGCCTCGTCGCGCCAGACCTCCTGCCGCAGCGACCCGCGCCGACCAACCGGCCACCCCATTCGCGCCGCCACCCAGGCGTGCGGCACATACAGCATCACCATGCGAAAGCCCTGCGCGCTCACGCCGGCCGTGTGCAGCGCGAACGGCGGCATCAGCACCAGCTCGCCGGCCTGCGCGGTGCAGGGCGCGCCGGCGCAGACGAACTCGCAGCGGCCTTCGACGATCGCGCCCACGCTCCACTCCGCATGCCAGTGCAATGCGAAGTGCGCCTTGGGATCGCCCGCAAACATCACCTCGACCGGCGTGCCGTCGGCCAGCGGCAGGCCGATCACGTGCGAGGTCGTCGGGGCGGGAAGCCTCATGGCCCGCCGAGGGTAGCGCAGCCGCCCGCCGAAGGCAGCGCCCTCCTCACACCGCGATCGCGCCGCGCACCGTGAGGCCCATCCAGCCCGCGCTGGCCTGCGTCGCCTGCACGGGGCCGAGCAGCGCGAGTTCCTCCACCGGGTGCTCGTGAAAACGCAGCGTGGCCTCGCCCCGCACCCAGCCCGTTTCGACACGGTCGATGATGTCGGCACGCAGATAGCGCGGCACCGCCACGCTGCCCGGCTGCGTCAGGTCGGGCCAGCCGATGGCGCCGATGGTGGGCGCGGCCAGGAAGCCGAGCGGCCCGCTCGCCTCGCCCGACAGCGCGACCGTCGCATCCACCAGCCGCCGCTCCTTCACGCTGAGGCTCGCGCCGAGCCGGCTGCCGGCCGCCATCGGCGCGGCGGCCGGATGGATCAGCGGCAGGCTGCGCGTGAGCCAGGTCTGGCCGATCTTCTTGGGCCAGCCCTGCAGCCAGCCGCGCAGCATCGAGATGTCCTGGTCGACGTAGATGAGCGGGCAGTAGAAGCAGCGGCGCGATGTGTCGCCGCGCGCCGGTTCGATCTCGAGCACCACGATGGTCTCGCGGTACTGCGCGTACACGGGGTCGAGCATTTCGCGCCCGTCGTCGCCGCACGATTGCCAGTCGGCGAAATGCACGCAGCCATGGCCCGTGGCCACGCCGACCTCCGGCGGGACCAGCGCGGCGCCGCGTGCGGCATCGAACGAGAAGCCCACGTTGACCAGCCACCCGGCGTAGTGCCACGGCGGCGCCTGCACGAGCGCGCTGCGGCCCGAAGCGGTGAAGGGGGGAGCGAAGGAAGACGAAGAAGAAGGCGACATCAAACAACCTGTCGTGACGGAGTCAAAGAAGCCCCGCAAGATAGGCACGCCCCGCCTCCGCGTCTTGTACGCCAGTGATGCAATGCACAAACAGCGCTTTCGCGTGCGCGGGGGACGCCATGTGGCGGCGTTGTCCGACTCCGCCCCGCCCTCGCCTCGTGACAATGGACCGGCCCGGCAGACCCGCGCCACAAGCGCAGACGAGCCGACGCATTTCATTTCCAGGCTACGCACCGATGACCCGCATCTACCTCATAGAAGACAACCCCCTGATCGCCACCACCCTGACCGATGGACTGAGGGAATTCTCCGGATGCGAAGTCGTCGCCACCGCCAGCAGCAGCGATGAAGCCATCGACTGGCTCGACGCCAACCCCGACGCCTGGGACGCCGCCGTGATCGACGTGTTCCTCGCGCAGGGCAACGGCCTGACCGTGGCCAACCACCTGAGGGAACGCAAGTCGCCCGCGCAGCGCACCGTGGTGTTCATGAACCACGCGACCTCCGAGGTGCGTGAAGGCGCGCTGTCGGCGGGCGTCGATGCGGTGTTCGACAAATCGCTGCAGCTCGAAGACTTCTACGACTTCTGCCGCACGCTCGGCATTGCGCCGCGCCGTTAGACGTTCAGACGTTGGCCGCGCGAATCGATTCGGCCAGCAGCCCCAGTCCTTCTTCAAAAACCGCTTCCGGAATGGTGAGCGGAAACAGAAAGCGCACCACATTGCCATGCACGCCGCAGGTCAGCAGCAGCAGGCCGCGTTCGAGCCCCGCTGCATGGACGCGCTTCGTGAACTCGGCGTCGGGCTCGCCGCTGTGCGGATCGCGAAACTCCACCGCCACCATCGCGCCGAGGCCGCGCACGTCGCAGATGCGGGGCACCTCGGTGCGCAGCGCCGCGAGGCACGCCGTCAGCCGTTCGCCGAGCATGCGGGCGCGTGCGACCAGCCCTTCGTCCTCGATCACGCGCATCGTCTCCAGCGCCGCGGCCACCGCCAGCGGGTTGCCCGCGTAGGTGCCGCCCAGGCTGCCGACGCGCGTGGCGTCCATGAGTTCGGCGCGCCCCGTGAGCGCCGACAGCGGAAAGCCGCCGGCCAGGCTCTTGGCAGTCGTCACCAGGTCGGCCTCAATGCCGTAGTGCTCCAGCGCGAAGAGCTTGCCGGTGCGACCGAAGCCGGTCTGGATTTCGTCGACGAGCAGCAGGATGCCGTGGCGGTCGCACTCCGCGCGCAGGTGTTCCATGAGCGCGGGCGGCGCCACGTAGAAGCCGCCCTCGCCCTGCACCAGCTCGATGACGATCGCCGCCACGCGCTGCGGATCGACGTCGGTCTTGAACAGCCTGTCGAGCGCCGCGATGCTGTCGTCCACCGTCACGCCCAGCGGCGCGGCCGGAAACGGCACATGCCACACGTCGCCCGGCATCGGACCGAAGCCCGCCTTGTATGGCGCGACCTTGCCGGTGAGCGCCATGCCCATGAAGGTGCGGCCGTGGAAGGCGCCCGAGAACGCCACCACGCCGCTGCGGCCCGTGGCGGCGCGCGCCACCTTCATCGCGTTCTCGATGGCCTCGGCGCCGGTCGTGAAGAGCGCACTCTTCTTGGCACTCGGGCCGGGCACCACGCGGTTCAGCTGCTCGCACAGTGCCACGTACTCCTCATACGGCGTGACGTGGAAGCAGGTGTGGTGAAAGTCGTCGAGCTGCGCGCGCACGGCCGCCACGATGCGCGGATGGCGGTGGCCGGTGGCGAGCGTGGCGATGCCGCTGGCAAAGTCGACAAAGCGCCGGCCTTCCACGTCCCACAGCTCGGCGTTGTCGGCGCGGGCGGTGAAGTGCGGCGTGAGCGTGCCGATGCCCTGCGCGCAGGCGGCGTTCTTGCGAGCCTGCAGGCTCGCGTTGGTCGTGACTTGGGTGAGCATGAAGAAAAAATAGAAAGAGAAGAGACAGAAATCAGCCGCGCATCAGGTGCTCGGCCAGCGCGCGAAAGGCGTGCATCGAGGTCGGCAGGTGCGCGTTGGCAGCCAGCGGGTGCGAGGCAAAACGCGCCACCACCATCTCGGCCTCGGGGTCGATGTGCAGCGCCTGGCCGTGGATGCCTTGTGCGGTGAAAGTACGGCGCGCGTCGTGCGCCACCCACCACATGTTGCGATAGCTCCAGCCGGCCAGCCGCGTGTAGCCCGCGAGCGCAAAGCGCGCCGGATCGGCGCCGCGGCGGATGTCGGCCACCACGGCTTCGGGCACGATCTGCGCGCCGTTGAAGGCGCCGCCCAGCCGCATCATTTCGCCCAGCCGCGCGAGGTCGCGCAGGCCGGTGCACAGGCCGCCGCCCGCGAACTCGGCGCCCTGCCCGTCCACGGCAAAGGCCGCGTCCTGCTCGGCGCCCAGGCGCGACCAGATGCGCTCGCCCAGCACCCGCGCCAGCGGCTGGCCCGCCACGCGACTGATGAGCCAACCCAGCACGTCGGTGTTCACCGTGCGGTAGGCAAAGGCCTCTCCGTGCGTGCCCTGCCCCTGCACGCTCTGCAGGAATTGGCGGTAGCCCTCAGCGCCCGCGTAGCCCGCGGGGCGCGGCAGCAACTGACCGGCGCGTGCGTGCTTCCACACGCCGGCGTCGGGGTCGGTGTAGTCCTCCGAGTAGTCGATGCCCGTCGTCATGTCCATCACCTGGCGCACCGTCGCATGGCCGAAGGCGCTCATCGCCAGTTCGGGGATGTAGTGCCGCACCTGCGCATGCTCATCGAGCGAACCCTCGGCCGCGAGCATCGCGCCGACCGTGCCGACGACCGACTTGGTGACCGACATCGCCATGTGCTGCCCGTGCTCGTCGAGCGCACCGAAGTAGCGCTCGTAGACGATGCGCCCGCGGTGCAGCACCACCGCACCGTCGGCGCAGATCGTTGTGAGCGCGCTGTGCCAGTCGGTGCGCGAGCCGTCGGCGGGCAAGGAGAAGGCCAGCGTGTCGAGCTCCGGCCGCTCGGCGCGCGGCAGCACCGACACCGGGCCGGTGCCGCGCGACACGTTGCGTGTCGGCTGCAGCTCGCGCAGGTGCGAGAAGGCCCAGCGGTTCTCGGGCGCCTGGAAGATCGGGCGTTCGCGTGGGCGCTGCACCGCGGTGCCGGCCGTGGGAAAACCATCGTGCCAGCCGTCGGCCAGCGCGGCATCGGAAACCGTCGTTTGTAGGGTGATCATGGGTGTGCGGTGGCTCATTCGCCGAGCGCATCCAGGTCGCCCATCACGCGGCGCTCCAGGATGTCGCTGGCACGGCTCAGGTGGGCGTGCATGTGTTTGGCGGCGACTTCGAGCTTGTTCTCCTCGACCGCGTCGAGGATCTGCAGGTGCTCGCGGCACGACTTGCGCAGCAGGTCGATGTTCACCAGTGGGTAGTCCGACAGATCGGAGATGCGGCGCAGCCGGTTCTGCTGCTTCACGGCATCGAGGATGAAGCGGTTGCCCGAGGCGCTGGCCAGCAGCTCGTGGAACTGCGCGTTGGCCTCGAAGAACTCCATCCACGAATGGCGCGAGGCGTGCGTCAGCAAGGTCTGCTGCTGTTCGCGGCAGGCGAGCAGCCGCTCGTGCTCGACCTTGAAGCCCGGCTCGCGCAGCGCCGCGCATTCCACCACCAGGCGGAAGCGGTAGCTCTCGCGCTCGCTCTCGACCGAGTCGAGGGTTTCGGTGAACTCCCAGCGCTGGTAGTGGCGGCCGCGCAGCACGCCGTCCTGCAGCAGCGTGGTCATCACGTTGCGCAGCAGCGGGCGCGGCACGCCGTAGGTCTGGGCCAGCTCGAGTTCGTTGACGCGCGTCGGCAACTTGCCCGCGAGGCGGTCGCGCAGCACGCGGTAATAGAGCGTCTTCTCCTCGTCTTCCGGCATCTCGCGGCGTGCGCGGTCGAGCGCCTCGCGGTCGGCCACCAGCGTGTAGCCGCGGTTGGGCACGTGCGCCAGCAGCGCACGCTCGTGCAGCAGGCGCAGCGCGGCGCGCACCGGCGTGCGCGAAATGCCGAGCCGGCCCGCGAGGTCGGTCTCGGTCATGTGGCGGCCGTTCTCGTAGCCGCCGGCCAAGGCCTGGTCGAGGATGTAGCGGCTCACGCGCTGGGTGAGCGGCGGGACCGACTTGTTGTCCATCTGCGTCTGCATCTGCTGCTGCGGGGCCATCCATGGGTCTCCGGAAACACGGGCTGGGTGCCGATCATCGCGGGTTCTTTGTATTTTTGGCCCTAAAAAACCATGTACATCTCACGCCAAAAATACAATTTGGATTCCAAGATCGGCCCCACGCCGACCCGGACGACGGGTCGTTTCCCAAGGAGAAAAACACCGTGGCTTCCGCCGATACCCTGACAACGCCACCCGGTTCGCTCGACGCGTTCTGGATGCCCTTCACGCCCAACCGCAAGTTCAAGCAAGCGCCGCGCCTCATCGTCGGCAGCGAGGGCCTGCACTACGACCTGGCCGACGGCCGCCGCGTGCTCGACGCCATTGCCGGCCTGTGGTGCGTGAACGCCGGGCACCGCAACCCGCGGGTCAGCGCGGCGATGAAGGCGCAGATCGACGTGCTCGACTACGCCTCCAACTTCCAGATCGGCCACCCCGCCGCCTTCACGCTGGCGCAGCGCCTCACGCAGATGGCGCCGGCCGGCATGGACCACGTGTTCTTCACCAACTCGGGCTCCGAGTCGGTCGACACCGCGCTGAAGATCGCGGTGGCCTACCACCGGGCGCGCGGCGACGCGGGCCGCTACCGGCTCATCGGGCGCGAGCGCTCGTACCACGGCGTGGGCTTCGGCGGCATCTCGGTGGGCGGCATCGGGCGCCAGCGCAGCACCTTCGGGCCGCTGCTCAACGGCGTGGACCACCTGCCGCACACGCTCGACCTGGCGCGCAACGCCTTCTCGCGCGGCGAGCCGCCGCACGGCATCGACAAGGCCGACGCGCTCGAGGCGCTGGTCTCGCTGCACGACGCCTCGACCATCGCCGCCGTGATCGTCGAGCCCGTGGCCGGCTCCACCGGCGTGCTGCCGCCGCCGCGTGGCTACCTGAAGCGCCTGCGCGAAATTTGCGACAAGCACGGCATCCTGCTGATCTTCGACGAGGTCATCACCGGCTTCGGTCGCGTGGGCAGCAACTTCGCGTCCGACCTGTTCGGCGTGACGCCCGACCTCATCACCACCGCCAAGGGCCTGACCAACGGCGCCGTGCCGATGGGCGCCGTGCTCATGCGCGGCGCGGTGCACGACGCGTTCATGCACGGCAGCGTGAGCGCGGTCGAGCTGTCGCACGGCTACACCTACTCGGGCCATCCGCTGGCCTGCGCCGCCGCCATGGCCACGCTCGACGCCTACACCGAAGACGGCCTGATCGCCCGCGCCGCCGAGCTGTCGCCCTATTTCGAAGACGGCCTGCACAGCCTGCGCGGCCTGCCGGGCGTGATCGACGTGCGCAACGTCGGCCTGCTGGCCGGCATCGAGCTGCAAGGCTGGCCCTCGGGCCCCGGCACGCATGCGCAGGCGGTGGCGCAACATTGCCTGGACGACAGCGGCGTGCTGGTGCGCTCGGTGGGCGACACCATTGCGCTGTCGCCGCCGTTCACGCTGGAGCGCCGGCACATCGACCAGATCATCGACAGCCTGCGCGCCGCCATCTCGCAGACCGCACAAGCCACCGACACGACAGCCTGACCACCTCAAGCTGCACGCACAGACACACAAGACAAGCCCCGGAGACAAGACACACCATGGACATCGAATCGTTCCCCCTGTACGACATCGAAGGCGACGCGCAGCAGCGCGGGCGCCAGTACGGCCGCGCCGCAGGCGACCGCATCGACCTGAGCCTGCGCACCTACCGCGCCGCCTTCGAGCGCGTGGACCTGAGCTGGGAGCGCACGCGCGCGCTGGCACGCCGCTTCATGCCGATGGTCGAGGCCTTCGACGCCGGCATGCTGCGCGAGATCGAGGGCGTGGGCGAAGGCGCGGGCGTGCCGGCCGAGGACATCGTGGCGCTCAACGCGCGCAGCGAAATGCTCTACGCCTTCCAGCAGCTCGAAGCCACCGAACCGCCCGACGGCTGCACCGGCGTGGTCGTCATGCCCTCGGCCGCGCGCGACGGCAAGCTCATCCACGCGCAGAACTGGGACTGGCGCGTCGAGAGCCTCGAACTCGGCGTGGTGCTGCGCATCCAGCCCGACGAAGGCCCGGCCATGCTCACCTTCGCCGAGGCCGGCACGCTGGCGCGCGCGGGGCTCAACAGCGCGGGCATCGCCGTCACCGGCAACTTCATCAAGGCCGACAACGACGGCAAGCAGCAAGGCGTGCCGCTGGCGCTGATCCGCCGCGGCATCCTGCAGTCGACGCTGTACGCCAACGCGCTGGGCGTGGTGTGCCGCAGTGCGCGCTCGATCTCCAACAACATGATCATCACGCACGCCGAGGGCGAGGCCGTGAGCCTGGAGACCTGCCCCGAGCAGGTGTTCTGGCAGCAACCCGAAGGCGGCATCCTGGTGCACGCCAACCACTTCAAGACCCCGGCGGCGCTGGCGCGCGTGGTCGACCGCAGCCTGGAGACCACGCCCGATTCGCTCTACCGCGACCGCCGCGTGACCGAGGCGCTGCACAACAGGCGCGCAGCGGGCCTGCTCACCGAGCAGGACGTGCTCGACGCATTGCAGGACCGTTTCGGCGCGCCGCGCGCCGTGTGCCGCAGCCCGAGCGCGGGCCCCGGCGGGGCCTCGTCGGCCACCGTGGCGACCATCGTCATGGACACGGCGGCACGAAAGATGCGCATCGCGCCGGCGCCCTTCAAGGCGCACCGCTTCACCGAGTATTCCCTCTGATCCGCCCGCCCCGCCCAGCCATCGCCAGGAGTGTTGCCATGAACCTGCCC